>CAXGXL010000514.1:0-3486 GCA_964013555.1 uncultured bacterium | reverse complement strand
AAGAATCGCTCGATTAAGGCACCATCAGGTTCACTAAAATCGGAAGAACTAAAGACACCAGGTTCCTCTACCAAGTGCCGCCAAAATTTCGCCGCAACTCGCACCCTGGTTTTTCGAATCGTATCACCGTGCCGTTCTTTGATTTCCAACCACACATTCCCATTTCCTTGCGGATAGGACCGAATACGAGCCTTAAATCTCCTTAGCTTTTCAACATTGTTTGCTTGGTAAAGATGGTAACGGTCTGTATCCAGGTACAAAGACCGAATAGAATAAGAGCCCTTCGGCCCAGCGTACGAATCCAACTCACAAATGCCGTTGAGGTATTCAACCATGCGCTTGGCTTCGTCGTTAGAAACCAGGTATTTGAATTCTCGCCTCTCAAGAGTTCTAATATCTTCAACTCGCACCCTCAAATTGCTCCTAAACCAGGCACCCCTCTTTTATTATAGGGCGCTCATAAAAAACCACTAAGAATCCGCAATAAATCGAAGGGGACTAACAAACCCCAATAATATCAATGCTTGTTCATTCTTGCTGGCAGTTTATTAAACCATTGAGCAACCCCAAAGTTGTTCAAAATAAGTCAAATTCTTTACCCTAATCGGTTTAAGTGTGGGATATACCAGCAGTGCTAGCTATCCAGGACTGCGACAAGTTCGCCTCGCGAATCATATCAATTTGTCGATACCGGATTACGAAAGATATTAAAAAGCTACTCAATCGAATTCCTAAAGACCACATGCATTAGGTTGACCTGGAGTTGGCGTATTACTGCTTTGACCAATCGTGCACATGGAACTGGTCAGATCACCATCGACCGAAAGTGCCGTCGAGGTTGTCAAAGAGTTGATAGGCTCATTATCGACATCGACTAAGACAACATCTTCTGCACGCCCCGCTTTGAAAAGGTCTTCGACATCATCGATAAGAACGAAGCCCCTCGGCGGAACCACAAGGGCCTCATACCCTGCAACCCAGGCAAATTTAGTCTCAAGTTGAATTTCGCCCGACTTCACAACCCTAATCGAGCAGCCTCCCAATGATGCCTCAGACTCGCTTGAATTGTAGATTTCGAGCCAGTCCCCTTTTGTAACCCCCGCAACACCACATTCCGTATTCTTATGACACACCTCATTTAAGACAACGGTTTCGGCATCACATGGAGCATTCGTTTCACACCTACTCCTGTCTAAGTTGCAGCTGGAACTACAAGATAAAGTTCCTCCCGTAAAAGCACTGGAAACATCGCTGCAACTCAAACCTCCCAAATCACTCCCGTCGCATTGCTCCAGATCATCTTTGACCCCATCACCGCACTTCACCGCAAGATTACTCGAACCAAACGTTTCCTCGCAGGTTTGCCACTCTCCATGACCATCGGGGATTCGACAAAAAGACGGCTGAGCAACTCCCTTTGTCGATTGAGCTTGGTCTACCAAAGTCCCATTCGGCGCTATAAGGGAAACGACTTCACCGTTCTTACTAATGCCAAATGAGTGTAACAATTCCCCAGCGCCTTTCGGAATGACAACATATCCTCCAGAGGGAATGACTGCGCCTTTTGGAAAAACAAATTTTTCGTCATCACCACGGGGGTCGTAGTCATCTATTCTTTGCGCTTTCACATCGTCCGTTAGAATCCAAGTCCCAATGTCCACCACCGAGTCGCTTGTATTCATCACTTCAATATGGTCATCTCCATTCGAAGAAAATTCATTCAAACGAATTGAATCAGTGCCTACTATTGAAGAACAATGACTCGCAAAACCAAGATCCTGTGAATAATCGCAGAGCTGAGCTTCATCAGCGCAAGCCGATGAGAGTAACACCAAAACAAGAAAGGCTAAACGACAGTTTGGAAAGAGTCCCATTCGTATCTCCTATAGGGTCAACAAGTTAGTCCATTGAGAACCATTTGATCCAGGGGAGTCGGTAAAAAAGATGAAGAAAGACCGAATTCATCGGTTGGAAAGAGCCTCTAACGCATTGTCTACCAACTGGTGTCGATATTCCACGTGGGGAATCAAACCATTATTGTTTGAAATCAAGGAATCCTGGAATGCACTATCCCCTTCCAAGAGAGTGTAGGGCTCTTTCTCCCCGTCTGCCCCCACCACGTAAGGCGATAGGAGGTCGTGCAAATCGCGCATCCGCGTGGTTACTTTATCAAGAGCAAACGGACCATCCACAACCGCTAGTATTGCGCTATGATAGTACGCTGCGTAGATAGGATCATCCAAGAGGAAACGAATCACTGGCCATCTGCTATCAACTTCATTCAAGAGAATTGAAGACGAACGACCGCCCGGACCAGACCCACCTGGAGAAAGCATGCACTCATTCAAATCCCATGGGATCCACAATAGCCTCCCGTTGTCACCAGGATCACCATAGAGGTAATAATTATGTGTCATGCTTCCATAGGTGTCCCAATTCTGGATCACTTGATTGACTGCCAATAAATTCAAATACGATTCAACGTTAAAATATCGTTCGAGCTGTGAACGCCAGGCCACTGCGTCAAGCTGGGAAGAATGCAAAGCAGCAATGGCAGCTTCAATATCGGACCAGTCGCCATCTTCCTCATTCGTCTTCTTAATGAAGTCCTCCTCATCAAAGTACTGCCAAGTCGCCGCACCACCATCCGGTTTGTAGAGGTTTCCCGTATCCGCCACAAATTGTTCATCCAGAAACTTGTTGGAGACATCCTCCACCATTGTATAGAGGCCAGCATAAACGGGTTCATCCCCATTCCCAATGTCGAGATAGACTCGATAAAAGGAACTTCGAGCGACCTTAACATTAGCGTCACGGAAAATTTCCGCGCCAAGCTTTTCTCGCATCAGGGAATTATCTTTATAGCCGCTAGAGAAAGTGAGTTTCTTGAAACCATAAAATCGCTGGTCGTCGATTTCGGGGTATGTATCCTCAAATTCATCAAAATCGAGTCGAAATGGAATTTTCTTTTTCCCTCTGCTCCAAGCCCCCCTAAGGGACGAATTCCCCTTGTATCTCATTCCTACATTCCACCACGACAACCCAGCGTAGTGAACGGTCACCGGGAAATATTCAGGTTCTTCTTCAAACCCTCCACTCGGCTGGCCACCGCTACCCCCACCCGAAAATGGATTACCGTAAAGATCCACCATATTATCTTGCATTGCCTGGTAATCCTCAGCTTCAAAAATAATATCGATTCTCTGAACTGCATCATCAGGAAAAATTCTCTCGTAATCGGCCTGCGCCCCTTTCGAATGGCTGGCATATCCCCAACCATCTGGACGAAAACCCTCGACCTCCCCAGGCAAAACGCTCTCGCCAAATTCGCCAACGACGGGGTCGCTCTGCGGATTCGAGGTTTCTGTTCCTGAACTTCTTTCGCAGGCCAATAACGCCAGCGAAACACAAATACTTGAAGAGATAATAAAATACGGAAGCTTAATCCAAATCACGAAGACTCATCCTTTTGGGGCTTGGGTTGGT
>CAXGXL010000513.1:0-3491 GCA_964013555.1 uncultured bacterium | reverse complement strand
TGAATCCGTCGATTCAGACGTCTCGGCTGCTATTTCGGTTACAATTGTAGCGCCTGAATCCAGAACTTCCATCGAGGCGGGGCAGACGATTGCTTTTGAGGCGAACGTAACCCGCGAAGGACACACGACCACGGGCTTGGTTGCTCAATGGTTGTCGAATCGCGATGGGATTCTCTCGGAGCAAATATTGGATTCGGACGGCATTGCGAGCTTTGTGAGTGCGGGACTTTCTTCGGGGATTCACCGGATTGAGCTTAGGATTATCGATGCCCAGGGCACGAGTGCGAACGCGTTCGTGGAGGTAGGTGTGTGTGGTTGGACTACTTTCGAGAATTTTGACGAAGCCATCAATAGCGAACGATGGCTACAACTAGGAAACGCTAGCCGAACTGGCTGTGGCTGGTTGGAGCTGACTGGAAATTCCCAAGGCAGAAAGGGAGCCTTTTATAATATTGGGCGCTCGATTAACCCAGGAAATCTCAATATGCGCTTTAAGATTTCTACCGGACAATGTGCGGCGAATGCGACATGTGAATTGAGTAATTGCAATTCGTCCGCCGGTGCGGATGGTTTTGCTCTTAGCGTTATCGATGTAGAGGCTGGTGATTTGACCGGTTTGTTTGCCGATGCGTTTTCGGGAGGGGGACTGGGCTACGGAGTAAATGGACCGTATGGAAACCGGGCGGTGAATGCCTTCCATCTTGAATTCGATACCTGGCACAATGTAAATAACGGAAACACGCAACGGCACACCGATCCAACTGCCGAGGACCATGTTGAAATTACGCTTAATGGTGATCCCTCGGATAGTCAGGGCTATGCGCCAATGCCTGATTTGGAGGACAATCTGTGGCATCAGGTTCAAGTGCGTATCCAAGGAAGTGAAATTTCCATTTGGGTAGACGATGTGCTCATGATTGAACAAACGATTGAGGACTATCAATTTAAGGGGGGGCTGATTGGTTTTTCTGGCACAACCGGATTTTACACTAATTTTCATCGAATTGATTCTATTGAATTGAACGAGGTTTGCGACTTCGATTAAGAGAGGTGCTGCGGGAAGCTCGCTTTTCGAAGGTTGTTGCGTCATCGGGGTACTCTTGGAATTGCCCTGAACTTCTTGCCCTAACTTACTTCTTCTTTCTGCCGGGTCTGAATCGCTTGATGCGCCAGCATCATGTTGTTAGTGTGCGTGGAATTTTCCAAGCGAACAATCAACTAGAAAGTCTGGTTTCAATGGGGCGAATTTCTGCGAGAAACGGTGTTTTTGCTGCGATCGATCTAGGCTCGAATAGTTTTCATATGGTCGTTGCCCAAGAACGGGATGGCGAATTGCATGTTATCGATCGGCATAAGGAGTCGGTGCGTTTAGCAGCAGGACTGGACGTTAACGGTAGAATCGATGAGCTTACTCAAAAGCGAGCGATGGACTGCCTTGAGAGATTTGCACAACGGTTGCGTGGAATTCCTCGGGATAATATTCGAATTGTTGGTACCAACGCCCTCAGAAAAGCAACGAATAGTATCGAGTTTCTTGAAAAAGCTGAAAGGTGTCTGGAGCACTCTATTGAGATTATTTCCGGCGTTGAAGAAGCGAGACTGGTTTATTCCGGCGTTAGTCATTGCCATGGAGTAGGGGACCAGAGGAGGTTGGTGATTGATATTGGCGGGGGAAGTAGTGAGTGCATTATCGGGGAGGGGCGAAGGACCGTGTTGGCCAACAGTCTCTACATGGGGTGTGTGAGTTATACTCAGCGCTTTTTCAATAATGAAAAGTTAAAGCGTGAGCAGTTTGATTCTGCGAAACTTGCGGCAAAATTGGAGTTGCACCCCATAGAGCGTGCCTACTTGAAAACCGGTTGGAGTGAGGTGTTTGGTTCTTCAGGAACAATAAAGGCGATAGAAGCGATCTTGCGGCAAAATGAATTTAGCTCAAACGGCATAACGCTGGAGGGCCTTAATGCTCTGGCCGACTATCTTATCGATATGGGAGCAATGAGTCGAGTTCGTTTGCAGGGCTTAGAAAAAAACAGAAAGGAGGTCCTCCCGGGCGGGTTATCAATATTGATAGCTTTTTTTGAGAGATTGGATATTGAGGGCATGAGAACCTCTGCAGGGGCATTACGTGAAGGCTTGCTCTATGAAACTTACGGCAGAACCCATCAGGATGATAGACGAGACAATGCTATAGAGCGATTAATGGACGCGCACAGGTGCGATATAGCCCAGGCAAGCAGGGTGGAGAGCAGGGCTATTCAGTTTTCGATGGATCTGCCTATTTCATGGAAGTTGTCAGGGCAACTTTGGCAAAACGCATTAAGGTGGTCAGCAAGGCTTTACGAAATTGGCCTCTCTATATCTTATCGGGGATATCATAAACACGGTGAATACCTCATTCGAAACAGCGAGCTCTTTGGTTTTTCGTTGCAGGAGAAAGATACGATAGCAACGTTGATTCGGTTTCATCGGCGGCGAATCGGATCATCCTACGGTGATTTGTTCGCTGATAAGGATAGAGTGACGTTATTGAGAGCGATCATTGTTTTACGGTTGGCTGTGCTTCTCAACCGGGGCCGACTAGAGGATAACCTACCAGAGGTTTGTTTGTTGGCGCGTGGTGACAAATGGGAGATGTTATTTGAACGTGGTTGGTTGGACGAAAACCCGTTGACGGTTGTTGATCTTCAAGCTGAGCGTGAGTATTTGACTGAGGTTGGAATAGAGTTGACCTGGGTTTGATTCTAAGATGGATTTGTCAATTCTTCGTCGGCGCTGGGTGAGTATTGATTAAGCAATTTCGTTTGGGAAAAAACAGGAGATGCTCCTTTCGACGGTTGGAGTCTTCGGTATTGCCCATTGTTTTCGAGGCGCCACGCCTGGGAATTGTCCCTTAAAGGTATATTGAGCGTCTCGCGAATTACTTTTGCTTTTAATTTGGGGTCTTCAATAGGAAATGCAATTTCCACTCGCCGGTAGAGGTTTCTGGTCATAATATCTGCACTTGAGCAGTATAGAGTCTGTTCGGCGTTGTTTTCGAAATAGAAGACTCTGGAGTGTTCCAGGAAGCGGCCGATGATGGAACGTACGGTTATATTGCTCGAGAGTCCTTCGACTCCAGGGCGTAAGCAACAAATGCCCCTAATAATTAGGGATATTTTCACGCCTGCTTGACTTGCCTGATAAAGCGAATTGATGAGGTTGCGCTCAGAAAGTGAATTCATCTTCAGAATGATTCGGGCTTTACGTCCCGATTTTGCGTGTTCGATTTCCCGTTGTATGAGCTCAATAATTCGATGTCGCATTTTGAAGGGTGCGATGATGAGCTTTCTTAAACGTGGTAACTTTCCGAATCCGGTAAGTTGGGAGAATACTCGGTGGATATCCTCACACATAACTTGGTCGCTGGTCAGAAAACCTATATCTGTGTAAGCTCTCGCAGTTCCTGAGTGGTAGTTTCCAGTTCCCAAGTGAGCATATTTTTGAAGCCTACG
>CAXGXL010000512.1:0-3514 GCA_964013555.1 uncultured bacterium | reverse complement strand
AAATTTTGGAAGTGTCGTGCACCAACGGCGTAATGAAGTCGTCGGTGATTTTCAGGCTTTACGTGATCAATTTAACAAAAAGTCGGTTTAAACTCGACAATGCTCATTGAGGCCGGAATGTATAAGCAGTAAGGACACCCCTCATATGGAAGAAATAATAGAACTGCCCAATATCCTGAACAACGTAGAATACGCTCAGTTCACAAAAAAAAACAACCAACTTGAGTCGCCATGTCTTTGTATCAATCTAGAAGAAGTTAAGCGGAAGTTTCGTTTATTCCAAGAAGCTCTTCCATTTTCTCAAAGCTATTATTCCATCAAATCGAATTCCCATCCCCAAGTCATTAGGACGCTTCTCGAGCAGGGTTCATTCTTCGATACCGCGAGCATCTTTGAAATTAGGCAAAGCCTCGAGCTCGGCGTAGCTCCCAAAAACATGCATTTCGGAAATACAATAAAGAAAGAAGATGATATTCGTGAAGCATTCAGCATAGGTGTACCTACCTACAGTTTCGACTCTCCTGAGGAACTTTCTAAAATTGCCAAATGCGCCCCTGGCTCGAAGGTTATCGTTCGCATAAAAACAAGTGGTGCTGGTGCTTCTTGGCCTCTCTCGGAAAAGTTTGGAACTTCTCCAACTAAGGCAACTCGACTCCTTCAGAAGGCGAAGACGCTCAAATTAGAACCGGCGGGAATTAGTTTTCACGTAGGGTCTCAACAGCGAGATGACGCCGCATGGGACGAACCAATCAAGCAAAGTGCTCAGATGTGCGAGGCTCTTAAGGAGAAGGGCATTGTTATTGATACCCTCAATCTAGGTGGGGGCTTTCCTTGGCACTATTCAGAATCAGTTCCATCGATTCAAGAGATAGGAAAGCGAATCCAGGAGAACCTTTCCAGCAGTGGCTTACTAGATCTGAAGATAATGACCGAGCCGGGCCGTTACCTCGTCGCAAGCTCCGGCATGGTTAAGGCACAAGTGATCGGTCTAACATCCCGCTCGATCGATACAGGAACCCGTTGGGTATTTTTGGATGTTGGGATTTACAACGGCCTAACCGAATCGTCTGTCATCATTCCCAAGATAGCCAGTGACGGCGACTATCGAAATACCATTCCTTCTAGGTTAGGCGGCCCTACTTGTGACAGCACGGATATCATTTCAGGAGGTAAGATCTACAATCTACCAGCCGACCTGAAGACCGGAGACTCTGTCTATATTCTAGACGCAGGTGCCTACACTGCTAGCCATTCCACAACGGGCTTTAACGGATTTCCACCTATCAAAGAATATTTTTTCCCTTGAAACTAGATCTCCATCGCTACAAGAACAATATCCATTTTTCGCACAGCTCGGGTCTCAGAAGATTCTAGCCTATTCGGTCGGTTTAAGAAGCTTACGAGCAGGTAAGAAACAAACAAACAGGTGCCCACCGCTTTCAAGAACGCCTATGAGATCAAGAGTCCCCAACAACGTCGCTATCACTCTAGGCTCATGGTACAAATGGATAGTCTAATACTAAGAACTCTATCGAAAGGGCACACCCCAGCATGAGTCACAAAGTTATTGGTTTCGTCTTTACCCTAGTTCTACTAGCTCTTGGTGTTCCACGCGCAAACTATGCCAGTAAGGCTAGCGCCGAAGCCAACTCACCACAAGCTTGCGCTGATATTGGAGGTTCCTGCGCTGCCCAGTATAAACCGTGCAGTAGCGGCCTAACACCCCACGAAACGCTCTACTGTGACAACACCTATACTACGATCTGCTGCCTCCCTTCTGGTGGTGGCAAAAACGGAGTTGTTGATTTCAGGGCCTTGTGGGAGAGCATTCTCGTCGGAACTGAGTTCACCTTTTCACGCCAAGATCTTCGCCAAATGCAGATGGGACACTCATCAGCAGCACAAGCCCAAAAGCCAATGCAACAATGGGCCCAATGCGTTCAGCGGCGACACAAAGGGCACACACTTCCTAGACTCGTGGTTAGCCAAGTACGAGGTAAAGTCCCCAACGCCTACAAATTTACCTACGACCTAGGCAAGGGCTTGGACTGGTGGTGGATAATGGACGCCGATGATAGCTGCCTCGAGACGCAAACAAAGCCGACATCACCCGCCCTCTTTCAATCGCACCCAGGAATTCAAAAAATTGTTAGTGAGGACATGTTCGGTTGCGCTGCGAGTTTGAAACTAGTACCCGATCCTTCAGCCGCCGGTGGGGGCGGGCACATCTCTCTCGACAGCGCCACAGCCTTCGACGGCGACGCTCTCCTTCTAATCGAGACACTCAGCTTAATAGAGGCCAGTTCAGAGAAGTGGGGCGCTACTTTAGGTTTTGAAGATCCGCTGAATTCGCCTTGGGTAAAAGAGCAAAACCTCAAAGTCGGCCAACCAGCATTGCCCACCTACCGAAAACTGCTTGCTACTCTGGGCGCTCAGGCTATGGGAGCAAAACCGCTGGACTTCCACAGTTTAATAAAGCAATTACAATCTTTCACAATGAGACTTCGAAACCCCCAAATAGAGAAAATGAAGAAGTCCCCGCGCCCCCAAGTACGGAAGGCCGCCGCACAAGCGGCCAGTGCCCCCTTGCACTACCAAGCAGTCAATGTAGAGCACATGCTCAAAACCGATGGCTCTGCGCGTCTTGAACTTCGAGCGCTTGGAGCTCAACGAGACTTGGCAACTCTCGCGCGGGATCTACGCTTCATCTTTGAAATCCTTGCTCAAGCCCGACAAAACGCTCACTTACGCGCAGGCCCTAAATAGAGTCTTTACTTCCAGCCCATTGAGTTCCTTTCGAGTTAATTAAAAACCATTATTAAAGGATCGCAGGCCCCATAAACGCTTCGAAATTTTCTCTAATAATGCGTTAATAAAAGGAGCACTTTACGATTCAGCTCTATCCAGCTTCTCGATTTGTCCATTCAACTTCAAACAATTCCCCCCCACACACACCGCTGTGCACTTTTATTGAAAGAGTTTTAGCCAACAAGTCAGGTGCCGAGTATGCCTATTTGAGCCATAGCGCACTTAGTACGCTCCTGTATTCACCCACAACACGAAGTGCCGACCAAGAGAAAGCCAGCACAACCGCAACCCAGACGGTATGCTGAACATATTCTTCTTACTTCATTATTTTGGGTAGACTTTCTTTTTGTGGAGAATTTAAATGAAACCAGCCCTAGAGTTAACCAGCCACCCCATCACCAAACTTGCGAAGGATATGCCACGAATGCTCTTAGTCAGCCTTTGCGTCCTTCTTATCTCAACGTCCGCTTTTGCCTCGGTCTTCGGCACAAACAACCTATGGCCAATGGAAAATGGCAAAGCGGTAGTGCCTGTGTGCATTGTCGACGGTAGTTCGGCGGAGCAAAGTGTTCCTGATTGGTTACCTGACTCCACGCCAACCTGGATCCAGGATATATTCGCTTTCTTTCGTATTGAAAAAGCGCCCGACTTCGTAGTTGAAGCCAATCCATCTCTAGGTGCAGTAGTCGATAAAGTCCAACGTGCT
>CAXGXL010000511.1:0-3519 GCA_964013555.1 uncultured bacterium | reverse complement strand
GCTTCCATTCTTGGTACCCGCCGGGATAACGCAATGAGCTCTTGGAGGTTCTGGCAAATCGAGTCTTCTTCTCTGGGGTCGTAGTGAGGAGAATTGGTTAGTTTTTCGATTCGGTGCGGGAGGCCGTTTAGAAACGAACTGCACTGCTCAAAGACACCAGGGTTACTCTCTTTGAGTGTTTTGTAGATACTCGTTCTAGGGAAGGTTGCTTTTAGAATAGAAGATTGGTGAACCATCTTCTCCATTTTTGCTTGGGCGAACAACTCAATTGCTTCGCCTAAGCAGGTTCCTAAGTCGCATTGAAGGGCTTCTACTTTTTCGACCATTTCTTCTATTTCTCTAGGAGATTTGTGCCGAAGGGGGGCGAGCAGATTGCATCCTGAATCGTGGGCGTAGAGCTGAGCCAGGACGCGGGCTAGTCGGTTTTCAATTCGATAACAAAGGTCCAGTGCTGCTGTCCAAGATTTGTGGTCTTGATGCCGGGGAAGTTGCTGGGAAAGCACTTTGAGAGCCGTTTGGAACTCAGCCGCGACTCGGTTCTGAGGGTCTATTTCTTGGAGCGTGTCTTGAATGTCTTGTGACACTATTTGGACCCGGCGTTCAAATTTGGCCCTTCGTACAGCTAGGGGCGAAACCTCTTCTTGTCCAGCGTGTTTGACGGCTAATGAGTTTTTTTCGTTCCAAATTTGCAGTGCATTAGAATATCGCGCAAGAAGCTTTGAAAGACGACTATCAGCCGTTCGCATTTCAATGGGGAGTGTTGGATCTACGTTTTTTCTTGCGATAGCAATTTCAGCGTACGCTTGAATCACTTCACTTAATTGGATGTGGCGGTTTTGAGTAATAGGTTTCTCGTTTAATATTGCTGCCGCGGAAACAACTGGCGAATATTTTTTTTGGAGAAAGGGCTCCGCGTTTTCCACGGCTTCAATGAACTGCTTGCTTAAATGGGGCGCGCGGCGACCATCCACGGCTTGGAGTTTTTGTTGGATTCTATCCACGGTCTTATAAATGGCATCTTTTTGTCGGTTGAATTCATCTAACCATCCTGGAAGTTCGGCTTCTTCTTGAGCGGGAACTAGGAGTCTCTCATGTAACTTGGAATAGGCTTCGTGTAGCGAATTTAATTGGGGCAGGCTCCAATGGGGGCTTAGAAGGCAGTCGTCAGTCGCGTCTAAGATAGCATTCGTGATTCCAATCTTTCTGTCCACCTTTAGCCGGAAGTCAGATGTCGAGGTCTCTACGCTTTTTGATTGATTGAGCTCTTTGGCTAAAGTCCATTTGCCCCCTAGCAAGGCGTGAGACACTGGGTTGGCGCCGAGGTGGAGATCCACCACAAAGGCTAGATCTGCAGGGAATTCGTTGGTTATCTCGAGCAAGTACTCAGAGAGCCTTCTGTGGGCGATTCTGATGGCCTCCCATGGAATGAGTGATTTTTCTAGCCCCAAGACAGCTGCATCGACGAATTTGCTTTGCTTGGAAGCACTCCAGTTGGGATGGCATACGCTAATTGAAGTTTGGAGGGCCGAACGAACCGTCTGGCGGTCAGCGGTTGCCATTAAGCTCTGAAATCGAGGGTTGGAGCGTGCTAATAGACAGAACGCTGCTTGTGCTTGTTGGGGAGTTGTTGGACGCTTAGTTAGGGGGGTACCCTGCCAAAGGCAGTGCAAAAGTTTCGTTGACTCGGCGTGCCAAGAGGAGTTTTCTCGCCATGTTCCTTGGCGAGAGACCGTAGGGCCGAGGTCGACTTTTAAGACACCAGGCGAGAGTGGATATCTTTTCCACGCTGGGTCCAATTGGTCGAGGGAATGAAGGGGAATGACCGCCGCTGTGTTGCGGGTTACGGCGTCGTCGGGAGCTATGGCTAGTTCTTTTGAGACCAACTTCGCCAGAGCAGAAGAGTGACTTGAGTTATGGTTGACCTGGTGCTCTCTTAAGAATCTTTCGCTTGCGCGATTGGAGGATTCCCCGGCCGTTAGGGTCAAATGGAAATTTGGCACACCTATCCTCCTCTTTGGCCTGGGGTACCAAAGAATGAAGCCTGGCCTGCTTGTTTATTAATATCGTCGCCTCGGCAAAAGAGTTGTCACGAAACTCCGCCCAGTCCTGAAAATGGGTTCTCTCGTATAAGGGAGAGAGCGTAGCGGTGGCGAAAGTGTCGTGGGTTGTAAGAAAGCGGTTATTGCGGCGTTTTTATAAACGCGAGAATATCGGCGATCTCTTGATCGGACAATTTAGACCCTAGTGCAGGCATGCTGCCAAAGCCGTCGATGACAACAGCTATGATTTGGTCATCGGTTAGGGTTTCTTTAGATTCTGATAGAGGCGGCGCATCCTGCTTTCCTTCATCGAGAGCACCGTGACAGAAGAAGCACTGAGCCTCAAATAGACTGGTTCCGACCGTAGGACTTCCGGTTAAGGTTAGTATATCCTTAGTACGTTCCTCGGTTGTTTTTGCGTCGCTGCCGCAGCTACATATACCGACGAGGATTAGGACGAGTAGGCCCCAATTCTGCAAAACTCTCATTTGTTCTCCCGTTTTTGAACATTAGTATGAAATCCCTGTTTAATCTAGCGACCTAGGGTTACTTCGTTTTTTAATTGGTAGGACCGGAAGTGGCAAAAAAACGGAGGGAAAAATCGAAACGTGTTCTATTTCCTTGTCAAGAGCTGACACGTGTGCAAGTTTCCTCCCGGTTTCGGCTTTTGCCCAGAGGTACGAAATCCCAAGGACGACATTCTTACTCATAGGCATCGTGCTTTTCGCTCCACACGAGCGAATGGACGCCTTTGTATATTGAGGAGATCTATAGTGAAGCTGCTAATTGGAATAGGGTTAGGGGCGCTTCTGCTTGGAGCGTGCGCAGAGGAGTTGGATTTTAATGCACCGGTGAAGTTGGGTGAGATGGAATCCGTTGGAAATTATCAAGAACAAGAGGCCGGGCCCGTGGCGTTAAGGCGCCTGACCCAAGAACAATTCAAGAATACTGTTCGGCAACTATTCGGCGATGAGGTTGTTATCCCTAAGCTCTCGGAGCCTGACGCTAAGGTGGATGGCTTGCTCTCCGTGGGTGCATCGTACACCGCTTTTAGTCCTCGCGGGATAGAGTCTTTCGAGGGGGTGGCCTACTCGTTGGCTGGGCAGGCGATAGAGACGGGGGCTTTTCAGTCTTACTTGCCTTGTACGCCGGGGGATAGTGTGGATGCAGGCTGTGCTCGAGCTTTCGTGGAGAAGTTTGGAAGGCTAGCCTGGAGACGGACTTTGACCAACGAGGAGGCCGCGGCTCTAACTGAAGTTGCGAATGAGGCGGCGCTAACACTGGATACCTTTGAAGGTGGTTTGGAGTTTGCAATTGCTACAATTTTGCAATCGCCGAATTTCCTTTTTCGGGTTGAACTAGGTGGAACACCGGCCGACGGCAGTAGACGTGAATTCAGCCAGTTGGAGTTGGCTTCTCGTCTTAGTTTCTTTTTGTGGAACTCTGCTCCGGATGCTACGCCCCTAGGTGCTGCTGAAGA
>CAXGXL010000510.1:0-3525 GCA_964013555.1 uncultured bacterium | reverse complement strand
GTATGAAAAAGCTACATCTCCTATCCTATCTTCTTTGCAATGGTTCATAAACTCGCCCAAAAGATTATTTCTCCGCCCCAATCCATGTAAGAACAATGAAATTTCAGGAGCCGTATTGTATTCTCTCAACCAGTCATTCCACGGGGCTAAAGAAGGGCCATCACCTTATCTCGGTTTTCTTTGTTTAGCTTTGTGTAGGTCCTATTCTCTTCATCGTACCAATAGATAGGATCGCTCAATTTTCCTTCATCGATTCCCTCTTCCTGCAAACGGTGCTTGATAACCTTCAAACTGCCTGTCACTTGAAGTTCTCGTACAATTCTCAGGAAGCGGGGACGCCCAGCAGGCATCAATTCGCTTCGAATATACTTGTAGGATGACTTTCCATCGAACTTGGCTCCCGGCACCAATTCTATCGCTCCCATTCCAACCCGACCTTCATGTCCATCGATCTTAACTCCGTAAACCGCACACAGTCCAACGAAGGGAATTCTCCCCACCACTGTCGCCACTTGCTCCGTCGAAATATTCTCTCCCTTCCATCGAAATGTATCGCCCACTCGATCTACAAACCAGTAATCTCCCTCAACATCTCGCCGCAATATGTCCCCTGTCACAAACCATCGGTCGCCAGCAGAAAATACAGAACCGAGTATTTTCTTTTCATTGGCATCTTCATTGGTGTAGCCATCAAACTTCGAAAACGGATTCAATGGAACAATCTTCCCGATTAGCATTCCGGGTTCATCATCTTCGCATGGAATAAAAGCCCCATTAGGTCCCTTCACGTATTCCTCATTTTCAATATTGTATCTAACGAGTTCAATAGGCGAGGAAAAAAGCGGTGGTCGCCCCACACTGCCAATTTTATCTCCCGAGATATTTACCAATGCTGCGTTCCCTTCTGTTGATGCATAGAACTCTAAAACTCGAACTTTTCCAAACCGACGTAAGAGTTCTTCCCAAACCTCGCCCCGCATGCCATTTCCAAAGAAGAGACGTACCGAATGAGATTTTTCGCTCGGGCTATCAGGTGCAGACACCAAGTAACGACAAAGCTCGCCCACATAAAAAACAACCGTCGCTCCACATTGTCGCACGTCTTTCCAAAAACCGCTTACTGAGAACTTAGGAGAAAGAGCCAATCGACATCCGCCCACCAGAGCGCCCCCAGCTCCTAAAAGCAAACCGGTAGCGTGATACAATGGCAAACAGCAATATACCGTATCGTTTGGCGTCAACCCACCTGCTACAGCAGCGCCTGTTGCAGCCATCATCCATCGCCTATTGGTAATGCGAGCGGCTTTCGGCAACCCTGTAGTTCCAGAAGTAAACACCAACATCGCAAGGTCATCAGCATTTCCAGGGTTAGCACTAGAACGAAGCGGGCACTCTATAATTCGGCGGTCCATCAATTTTTCTAAGCAGGCAACTCCCTCTGCAATGGGGGCTCCTGGAGTATTGCCAAACACAGCCCATGTCTGCTGCACCGGAAGAACCTTCAATACCGCTTCGAGATGCGTCGGGTCGGCAATCATACCAGTGACTCGCCCCGCATCGATGGCTTGCTCGAGAACACTCCCTTGCGACCCCGGATTGATTAATACTGCTACCGCTCCAATCCGATTTAAGGACACGATAAGTGTCAAATAATCGGGATGGTTTTCCATCATAATGCCTACGTAATCACCTCGAGAAACCCCCACCGCCAGCAGTGCATAAACAAATTGATTCACCCGAATATTGGCTTCTTCGTAGGTGTAAGCACGTCCTTCATAGAGAAAAAAGGTTCTTTGGGGAATCTCAATCGCCTGCTCCTTAAGCATCATCCCCATATTGACTCTAGTTCCCATGCCCAATTGAAGTAGTTTCCCCAATCGCGGCGATTGCCATCTCACAAAGCTCACCACACTACTAAGCTCTAACGAGACCTCCGCCATCGCCTGCCAGGCATCTTCAGTCAGTTCTCCTACGAACCCGGCAAAATCGGTTTTTGGGGACCTAGTAGAGGCTGCCAAGAGATGAGCATCCTCTTTTCGGGTATTAATAACCCGTTGTGGCGGACTACCGTCACCACTTCTCCATTTCAACCAATCAATGAATGTAGGCCACACCTCACGTAGTGAACGAGAGCCCACCACCAAGCCAAAGTGCCCCGCATTTATCGGTACCTCGTATATTTGCTCTGAAGACACAACTTTACGAATAGCTCTAACCGATGCTGGCCTCGCAAAATCATCTTTGTCACCAACAAAATAAAGAATCGGAACACTAATATCAGAAAGAGTTACCGGACGGCCATTGACAACAAAGCCCCCGGTCATCATGCGATTCTGGACAATAATATCGTCTACAAAGCTTCGAAAGGCAGGCCCGGGCCAAGCAATAAACCCCTCTCCTCCCAAAAAACGCCGCGTGGGCTCAATCTTGCTCAAGGCTTCTCGATCACCAAGAATTCCGAGCATCATCTTCAAATACCGTAACTCCTGTCGAGGGCTAACCATCTTAAAGCCCAAACTAGTAAAGGAACCAGGCACTCCCTTAAGATCGTCGATGGTCCAACTCAATGCAGATCGGGCACTGTTGAGCAACCGATCAACCAAATCGCGATGCATTCCTCCAGGTACGTTCTTGTTCAAGTCAACAGGGCTTCCAAAGGTCGTAATAGATGCCACCCCTCGACTTTTTCGGTACGCTGCAACCTGATACGTAAACATCCCACCTTGGGAGTAACCAGCGAGGTGAACATCCGCTCCCGTGTATTCCCGCACGAAGTCAATTGCCCTATCAATGAGAAGTAGATGAGAGTCTAGGGTTCGCTCCAGCCCTCCTACTTCCTTTTCTGGAATTCCAAAATCCGTGAGCCAAATATCAAAGCCTGCATCCTTCAATATTTTCACAGCACTTAGAGCCGGCGAAATATCGTATACCTGACTCGTAACCATCAACGGGGGAACCATCAGCACCGGAATATGACTGTATCTGCAAACATCACTTTCCTGGCTAGAATATCGACGCAACCGCAAGAACTCTTCGCGCATAAGAACTTCGTAGGGAGCTTCGTAGGGTGGCGTAAACCGGCTACCTCGAATCAACTTAACCGCATTTTGCGCTCCATGAACTGTGCGCCGAAAACTCCGAGACAGGGACTTCATTTTTTGTTTCTTGTGGTCACTCATAAGAAAGGCTCACTTTGCAGTAGCAGAAATAAGGTTGTGCTCGGCTCCCTCTGAAGCTCAAAATCCGCGACTCTGTCACAACAAACCGGCGGCCCCCAATAGGCTCTATAAGAAACTGGCTTTGCTCTAACAAGGTCCATGACGTAATCCACTAAACTGCTGGGGAATTCAGAGTTGGCTGGGTAGATATATACACATGAAGGTGGTCCGGAGCCAATGCCATTGGTTAGCGCCCAAGAACGTGAGCAACGCTCTGTCTAACCCTTGAGACTAAAACAACAAAGCATAGATCCCAACGCCCTCAGAATGAATCGTAGACCAAACTACCTGAGTCTGATTCAACCGA
>CAXGXL010000509.1:0-3530 GCA_964013555.1 uncultured bacterium | reverse complement strand
CTTAGGTGATTTTTTTCGCGCTGGTGTGTGGGGTTTGCGATACCATTTGGGACAGGATATCTCTGAAGCTGTGCGGGCGGCTATAGCTACTCTCGAAGGTCAGCTCGAACAAACGCTTCGTGATAGAACCCACGAATTCTATTTTCGCGAAATTGCAGGAATGGAGCGCCGGGGTGCACTTTCGGCCCTGGAGTGGCATCGAACGCACGGGCATCGGATTGTTCTCCTAACTTCTGCATCGCTTTATCTCGCTGAGGTCGCTTCACATAGGTGTGGTTTGGACGATTTCCTATGCACCCGTTTTGAGGTGGATAAAACTGGGCATTTTACGGGCAAAGTTCAGGAGCCTCTTTGTTATGGATATGGTAAATTCCAGATTGCTAAGTCTTACCTCGAGACATCCGGGGCAAGATTGAGGGAAGCTTATTTCTACACAGATAGTATGTCGGACGTCGATCTACTCGCAGCAGTAGGGCACCCGGTTGCGGTTAACCCTGATTTCCGCTTAAGACGCCTTGCGCGGTCGCATGGTTGGCCCATCGTTGATTGGGGGGGGCCATAACGAGTTTGGCTCGATTTGTCAGGGGGATCCTGTAGCTAGCTATCAAAGGAAGAAAGGGATTTGAATTATGCTCGTTAACCTGCAAATTCGGGATTTTGCCATCATTGATAGAGCCGATATCGATTTTCAGCCTGGGTTTACGGTGGTTACAGGAGAGACCGGTGCTGGCAAATCCATATTGATTGATGCACTGACCATAGCATTGGGAGGAAGGGCGAGCGCGTCGGTTATTCGTTCAGGAGCCAAGGCGGCCCAGGTAGAAGCACTCTTTGATTTAAGTCTGCACTCTGAGATTCGCGAGCGACTTGAGAGTCGAGACCTTCTAGGGGATGATTCGAATACACTCTTGATTCGGCGAGTGGTTGCTGCAAAGGGCCGCGGAAAAGTAACAGTCAACGGCAGACTTTCAACGGTGGCTGCTTTGAGCGAGCTGGTTCGAGGTCTCGTTGATATCAGCGGGCAGCACGATCAGCAGAGCCTCTTAATCACAGAGAATCACATCGATATTCTGGATGCATTCGCAGGCATTGGGCCTAAAAAGCAACGGTATGTAGGGTTGTTTGAAGAAATGAAGCGCTTGGAGCAGGAGAAGGATGAGCTTGAACGCAATGAAGCAATAAGACTTCAGCAACACGATTTTGCTCGTTTTCAGCTGGAGGAAATCCAGCGCCTGGCCCCAGTACTGGGAGAGGATGTCGAATTAGAAAAAGAGGTACTTCGTTTGTCTGGCGCAGAGAGGCTACAAAATGGGACTCGAGAGGCAGAGCATTTGCTTTATTCAGAGGATGGGTCTGCCTTCGATAAAGTGGGAAGGGCAATTCAAGAATTAGAGGGACTCGCGCGATTTGACAGTGAGCTTGCTCCTTGCCTTGAGGGGTTGGAGTCGGCACGACGAGAAATGGAAGAGTGTGCTCGGACACTAGCGCGCTATGTCAATAGTGTCGAGTCGGATCCAAACCGACTCGACGAAGCAGAGACCAGGCTTGTGGCCCTTCGCAGGTTAGCGCGAAAACACGGAGGCGAACTCGCTGAGGTATTGGTTCGAGAAGAGGAGTTGCAAGAGGAGGTTGACCTTTGCGAAAATTCAGAGAGCCGGCGTGCAGAAATAGCTTCTCGTCTGGAGACGGTATGGAACGATCTGGTTGCTGCGGGGGGGGAGCTCAGAGAGGAGCGAGTGAGGGCGGCTGCGGTTTTTGCCGGCTCTGTTCATAGTGAGTTGAGAGAGATGGAGCTGGAAAACGCGCGGTTTGAAGCGCAGATAAAACGGCGGTCTGCTGGGAGCGGTATCGCTCGTGACGGAGTGTCGGCAGGTATCACGGGGCTCGACGAGGTTGAATTTTTGTGGAGTGCAAATAAAGGTGAGAATTTGAGACCATTGAATAAGACGGCTAGCGGAGGGGAGTTGTCTCGTTTGATGCTGGCCGTCAAACACGTTTTGTGCAGTCATGACCTTGTTTCTCTATATGTGTTTGATGAGGTGGATACTGGCCTCGGGGGAAAAGCAGCTGATAGTATCGGGCGCAAGATTCAAGCGGTGGCGAGAGGACACCAAGCCCTAACGATTACTCATTTAGCTTCTATTGCATCTAGAGCGGATCAGCATCTTTTCGTAAGCAAAAAGACTACCGAAGATTCTCGAACGGTCAGTTCGTTGACCTTGATTGAGGCTGAAAAGAGAGTTCAGGAGTTGGCTCGTATGATCGATGGTAATACGGGGGGCGGCGCGACGCTGGAGGCGGCGGCAGAAATGCTTGAGCGAGCTCGGGCGGCTGCTTAAGGAGATGCGAACTTAGGGGAGTTCAGCCATGGCAAGAGTTGAATAACCTGAATCAACAAAGAGAATTTGTCCTGTTATATTTCGAGATAAGTCGGAACCCAGGAAGATGGCTAAATCACCCACATCATCTTGAGTTATGCAGCGGCGCATTGGTGCTACTTGCTCATAGACTTGGAGCATTTTGTCAAAGCCCTCGATTTGGGATGCGGCGAGTGTCCGAATTGGTCCGGCGCTTATTGCATTGACTCGCACTCCCTGCGGTCCAAGGTCGGAGGCGAGTTCTCGAACGGTGGCTTCAAGGGCGGCTTTGGCGATTCCCATTAGTTTGTAGTTTGCGACGACGCGCTGGCCGCCTAGGTAGGTCATTGCCATGACTGAAGCATCGGGACTCAATTTGGGTGCTGCATGGCGCGCTAGGGGAATCAATGAATAACTTGAGGTCACCAGAGCTGCGGCGAAATCTTCTTGTCCTACTTGGCTAATGCGTTGACCAAAGGTCTCTGGATTCGCATAGGCGATTGAATGAACCAGTATATCGATTGGGCGTTCTATTTGCGCAAAGAACTTCGTGAGTTCCTCTTCACTCGTTACGTCACATCGGTCGTATAGCTCGATCGGAACTTCACCGCCTTTAACCAATTGGAGAATTCGGCTTTTGAACCTTTGTTGGTAACCTAGAGAGATGGTTGCGCCTGCGGCATGGAGTTTCTTGGCTATTGCCCAAGCAATGGACTCCTCGCTGGCAACTCCTAGGATCAATGCGTGCTTTCCTTTTAAATCAAACATTGTGGCGCAATAGCTTAATTATTCTTAGACTTGCAAGTCTCATCGATACTCTAAGTTCTTAATTTTTTTCGAATTTCAGGTCAGCCTTTGAGTGGCTATTTTGTCAATATTCTCAATCCCTTGCTCGTACTCTCTGATGCGGTATGCTATCGAAAGATGGGATAGCTAGATTGGATCTCCTTTCTTAATTGGGCTAACCAAATTGACCTTCATTGCGTATGTTAGAGGGCAGGACCGGCAAAAAGAAAAAAGGGACGCAGTAATGGATGTTGTAAGCAGTGGTGCCTCAGATGTAGGGCAGGTACGCGAAAAGAACGAGGATTCGTATCTCATTGACGACCAGCTTTCTCTATTCGTCGTTGCCGATGGAATGGGGGGCCACCTTGGTGGGAAGACGGCCTCAAG
>CAXGXL010000508.1:0-3532 GCA_964013555.1 uncultured bacterium | reverse complement strand
TCCAATTCATTTTTCAAACTACGATTCATCTTATTAGGAGTCGAAGGATTGAGTCCTTTTTCCAAAAGATACGAGATTGAAATACGCTCCAAATTCTTAGAAATTCCGTCGGAATTTCTCCAGGTATTCCACGCAGCGTGCATCGGGGTTTCCCCGCGATGATTCAACAAATTGACCTTTGCTTCCATTTCTACCAAATCCCGGGTGATTCCATGATTTCCGGTCACAATCGAGTAATAAAGTGGTGGATTCCCTTGAATATCTGCTAGGTCCACGTCTGCTTGGTTATGAATCAAATCTCGCGCTAGACTGTCTCTACCCAATTCGGCCGCATAAGAGAGCGGAGTCCGGTTATACTGATCACCAAGATTAGGATCGCCACCGCGAGCAATTAATTTGCGGGCCACAAAATCATGCCCCTTCTTTACAGCTACCGACAACGCACTGGCCCCATCGGGCCCTACCACATTCGGATTCACCTCGGCATCCAGTAATATTCCGACGATCACATCGTGGCCACTGTGAGCCCCCACAACAATTGCCGGATACTGATCTTCGGTCACTTCATCTGGATTACTAAACGGTAAAACGGCCTTTACAAACAAAGGGTTCCGAGTAGTAACGGCCACGGTTAAAAGAGACTCCCCTGAAATCAGGACCAAGCCCCCAAGAAATGCCGTGCAACCTAGAAGGATCATAGCAAGAACTTGAACAATTCTCATGATTACAAGTGGGCTCCCCAAAAGTAAAAAAGCCACCTCAAAGAGGTGGCTTTTAAAGATACGAAATTTTTCAATTTTTTTATCGCTTGGAGAACTGGAATTTCTTCCTTGCTCCGGGCCGTCCGTACTTCTTACGCTCAACTTTTCGAGCATCACGAGTAAGAAATCCAGCTTTCTTTAGAGGAGCACGCAACTCAGGATCCATCTCAAGAAGTGCACGAGCGATGCCGTGACGAATGGCTCCAGCCTGACCGGATAACCCACCGCCTCGAACATTCACAAGAATATCAACTTTACCTTGTTGATTAACAAGATCGAGCGGCTGCTGAAGAATCATCTTCAGAACTTCACGACCAAAGTACTTGTCCATTGTCCGTCGATTAATAGTGACTTTGCCTTCACCGGCCATCAACCAAACTCGGGCAGTAGATTCTTTTCGTCGCCCAGTTCCATACCATCGTTCTTGCTCTGACATCATAGACCCTTAATTAGAATGCCAATGTTTCTGGCTTTTGAGCCGAGTGAGGATGTTCACCCCCGGCATATACTTTAAGTTTAGTTAGTACCTGACGCCCTAGAGGACCGCTAGGAACCATGCCCTTAACCGCTTTCTTAACTAGATCTTCAGGTGCTTTGGCACGAATCTCAGCCGCAGTTTGAGTGATCAAGCCACCTACCCATCCTGTGTGATGATGGTAGAGCTTGTCTGTTTCTTTTCGACCCGTCAACTTTACTTTATCAGCGTTGATAACAACCACGAAATCACCAGTATCAACGTGAGGAGTGTAAATAGGCTTGTTCTTACCACGAAGAACATTGGCAATATTAGAAGCAAGACGGCCAAGAACTTGATCTTCGGCGTCTACAACGTACCACTTTCGGTCAACGTTTTCTTGCTTTGCGCTTTGTGTTTTCATCGCTCAATCCTCGATTTACCCTAAAACAAATAGGGTATTCGCTGTCATACCCGCTATCCTATATAGGAGGTGCAACAAGGGTGCGCTTTGTACGTAACCCTCTGTGTGTTGTCAACCCTAGACCATCATTCCGCCAAGAGCTGATGCGATCCGATTCTCCTAACGCGATCAACTAGGCCGTGGGAGCCTAAACCCCTGGAAATTTGGACAAATCATGCACTCCCTGCAGCCAACCCGCCCTTCACTTGAGGCCCTACAACCACTTGAGCCAGCTTCTCGGGGGCCAAATAGCGCTGAGCCACCCGTCGAATGTCCTCGGAGCTCACCCGCTCAATTTCAGCACTGTATTCGGTAAAATGGTCGTATCCTAAGCCGACTCGCTCTCCCAAGGCAACCAGCATTGCCCTAGCACCACCTCGTTGCAGGTCAATATGCCGAGTCCCTGCTAAATAGCGTTTTGCTCGCTCCATTTCATCTTGACCAACCAATTCGTTACAAACTCGCTCTAAATGGCCCCTTAGGCCCACCACGGCCCGCTCTAATTTGTCTGGACTTGTGGCCATATAAGTATAGATATACCCAGGATCCATCGCCTCAACACTCGAAGCCGACACCGAATAGGCCAAACTCTGTTGATCCCTCAGATCGAGAAACAGGCGTCCACTTTGACCAGATAAAATCGTAGTTAAAACCTCGATAGCGTATTTATCCCGATCATCTATAGTCGTCCCCTGCCCACCAATAATCACGTGCGACTGCTGCTTCTCACTGGGAATCTGGGCATAAAGCGGCCGATTCACCTCTTTATCTCGCTCTGGAGTGTTGGGGGTTGGGGGCCCAGAAGCAACATCGAGCTGCATTGCCAACCTATCGATGACCTCGGTGGGCTCGAGTCCGGAAATAACCGAAATCACCATCTTATCCGGCGTCCCAAATTGCTCTCCAAAATCAACCAGTGACTGAGTATCTAGTTTAGCCAGGGTTTCTTCAGTCCCCAAGAGAGTTCTCCCAAAAGGGTGAGTTGGGTACAACTGCCGAGCAAACTCCTCGAATGCAATCGTTGCCGGCCGGTCGCTGCGGTTGCGCAAGCGCTCCAAGGCCACATCTCTTTCACGAGATAGCTCTTTTTCACCGAAAGTACTTCTAAGGAGCGTCTCGCAAACCAAATCCAATCCCTCAAGCGCCCTTTCTCGGATGAATTCAGCTCGAAGCCCAAGACTATTTCGGCCAGTAAACGTTGATATTCCTCCACCTAAAAGCGACATGGTCTTCGACAAAGCTTCTTCTGAGTAATTCTCAGTTTGGGTCCCCCAAGTCGACGCATAAAGATTGGCTAAACCGGACGAAGCTGCAGCTTCCCAACGCAACCCTCCTAAAGCCACAGCGCGAAGAGAAAAAATAGGGGTGGATTCTTGGCGGATTAGTAGCGTGCAGCCATTATCCAATGTCGCTCGAACGATCTCCAATTCTTGAGCTGTGGTTTTTCCTCCATAGGGCCTCACGGGCCGTAACTTAGGTATTGGAGACGCGTTAGAGACAAATGCCCCCAACTCTTCGGATTTCACAAAGCTCTTCTCGTTCAAGGATTGAGCCTCAGCTGAAAGAAAGCTAGGGCTCCCTTTGGGAACCTGAACCACGACACTAAAATCGAGATGCAGGTACTTTTGAGCTACCCTCACTAGATCTGCGGGCCTAAGCTGCGTAACCGCATCACGATAGGCTTGTTCGAAGCGATATCCCTCAGCTACCACCTCGTAGAAACCCAACTTTCGGGCTTGCCCCTGAACAGTCTCACGAAGGTAGGCCGACTCACTTAACATCAGAACTTTCGCCTTCTCTAGCTCTGATTCGTCAATACCCTGGCGCGCCCGAAATACTTCAAGAAGCGTTTTT
>CAXGXL010000507.1:0-3533 GCA_964013555.1 uncultured bacterium | reverse complement strand
AATTCGCCAATTACTTGCTTCATCACATCTCATCTAGGGGATATAATACCGCCAACGACAAGCTGCTGCTTTTAGCACTCAACAAGGATATTGAAAGATGGCAGAAAATCACGGTGGAAAAAGCAAAAAACCTCTTTTGGTGGGCTTGATAATCCTCGGCGGGCTCTTAGCCCTCACATCGATTTCACGAATGTCCGGTCAAGCTTCTGGCGGAAATGACTTGGCGGGTTGCGGCGGAGACGAATACTTCGATGAAGACTCGGGGCAATTGATATCCCCCACCATGTCCTCGAGCGAGAGCGCTACTCTTGAGGCGAATTATGTATGGAAGACCCCGCGAATTCCCGTTTGCTGGGAACAAGGAATCTCCTCGACAGACCCTCTTAAAAGAGCCTGGGTGAAAGAAGCAATTGAAAACACCTGGGAACGTTACTCTTTAGCTGATTTTGTCGGCTGGGGGGATTGCCCGAAAACGTATACCGAAGGGGTGCGCATCATGACGCGGGATGCTCGCGCTTTTTCGTTTTACGGCCGCTCGGCTAATTGGAAGGCCATTCGAACGGATGGTTCTACGTGGTGGGATTCCAATCCCACCAATTTAATGCTTAGCGGTAATAAAGCCACCATGAGCCTCGATTTTGATTTCAACAACAATCGGATCTTCATCGATAACGTTGCCTGCAATACCGCAGCGATGAACAAGAAATGCGTGCAAAGCATTGCGGTCCACGAGTTCGGCCATGCCCTTTCTTTTGTGCACGAACAAAAAAGACTCGAAACCGAAGAAGCCTCCCAGCAGTGGTGCTTCAATGAACTGAATCACGGAGATTCCAACAACAATCGCGAGGCGGATGCCGGGCAAATGCCGACTACCGACAACCTCAAGATGGGAATTACCTACATCGGGGAGTGGGATGGCTTTTCGGTGATGAATTATTGCAATGCCGGCGGAAGAAATAGGCTTCATAATGTGGGGCAGCTATCCAAAGGAGACATTCACGCAGTTCAAATGATTTACGGAGCTCGCGAAGCCATTCCTCAAGAGTTGATGGAGACCAATGGAGATCGAAAGCTCTTAACCCTCAATGGTTCAACTTGTACGCCGAAAAGTGCCGGCATAACTCCCAGTCTCTGCGCTTCCGGCTGTAACCCTGAATTGTGTTATCGCGTATCTTCAATACGCAACGTCACCATTTCCATTCCGCAACATTACACCCATTATTCAGTGGGGCGAATCGCAACGAGCACCCTGAAAATCAAGTTCAAGAGAAATCACGCTCAAAACGTCAAAGTTCAATTGCGAGCTCAAGACGGCGTTTCGGCAACCGCCTTTGAAACAATCGAAGCCAGTTCAAATGGGGTCGTTGCTACAACCCTGTCTCAATTTGCGGGCTATACCATGGGAAATAGCCGCTGGGACGTTGTTTTCACATCCTCCGAGTCCACCCCAGTTCTTGTTGAAGAAATTGCGGTAATCCATTCGTTAGCCGATGGCTCTGCTCCGACGCCATCCTACAGTTGGTCTACCGGCGACTTCGGCGCTTGTTCCGATTCGTGCACCGCTAGTCTCGCCACCCGCAGTGTCACTTGCGTGGACGGTAACGATGCTACCGTTGCAGATTCACTTTGTAGCGGCTCTAAGCCATCTAACCAAAAGAGCTGTGCCGGCAATTGTGGATTTTGGGAAGCGCGCAACTGGGGAGCTTGTTCGGAAACATGTGGTCCCGGAACGCAATCGCGCTGGGTAGCCTGCAAGCGAGGCGCGAGCGAAGTTGATTCTAGTTTCTGCAAACCTGGCGACAAACCAACAACCACCCAGGCCTGCAATGACTCCTCAGGTTGCACTCGGTCTTATGGCTGGCAAGCTGGAGAATTCGCAGCCTGTTCAGTCAAGTGCAACGCCGGGACTCAAACGCGGCCCGTCTCCTGTATCGATTTGGAATCCAATAATATCGTGTCTGACTCAGAATGCTCCGGTGACAAACCCAGCGCGACTCGAGGTTGCACAGGAAATACGTGCGGCGACTGGGCGTTCTCCGCGTGGGGAGTCTGTTCCTCGGACTGCGGTGAAGGAACTCAAGAGCGCCTCGTTGGCTGCCAAAGAGCTGGAAGCACCGTACCAGATACCGAATGCTTGTCCGGGGGAAAGCCCGCCAAAACCCAGGCATGCACCAGCAATTCAGATTGTCCTAAGCCGCCGAGCGGCGGCGGCACCTGTAGTGTCAAAGCTGGCTTCGAAGCGTGGGGCGCCTTTTGCAACGTGGACACCCAAGCGGCGTGCTCGGTAGGAGCGGCGGCAAGCTTTTGCGAATGGACCGGAGGCGGTAAGAGCAGTCCCCCCCAGGATGGCGGATGGTCTTCATGGTCGAGTTGGGCGGAATGCTCCAAAGAATGCGGCAGCGGGAGCAAAACGAGGACCCGCACTTGCAACAATCCGGTTCCGGCCAACGGAGGTCGCCAATGCATTGGCCCTACAACCGAGACCGCAGTATGCAATACCCAGGCATGTGTAGACGGTACTCCCACCCACGGAGGCTGGTCGGGTTGGAGTGCATGGAGTGCATGCAGCAAAACCTGCGGCGGAGGAACCAAAACACGCAACCGAACCTGCACCAACCCTACTCCGGCCAATGGAGGAAAGAATTGCTCGGGATCTGATTCAGAAAGTACATCCTGCAACACCGATGCTTGTGCCGAAACTCCCGCCGGCAATTATGCTCGAACCGGATGGGGAACCGGAAGCAATTGTTTTTGCGAGGCGGTGAATTATACAACCACCTATTCTACCAAAGCCGCATGCGAAGAGGCTGCAAAATGCAGCGTCACCTACTATCAACGAACCGGGTGGGGAACCGGAAGCGGGTGTTATTGCGGAGTGGCAACCTGGAAGACCGATTACACAAGCAAAGAAGCCTGCGAAAATCAAGTTTGCCAATAGCAATTGGATTGGCTGGCGGCAGGCGGGAAAACAACGAGGTTGAACTGAGCACTTGGCAATTCCCTGGACATCCTCCTTTTGTCCGAGCAGCAGAGTCCCCAGCACAGGCGCTACAACTCTACAACTACAAGGAGAGTTGGCCTGGCTTCGCTTCTCTTTGACCTCCATCCCTTAAGAACAAGATAAAAAGAAATTCCATCTATTCTTCGAGGGATTGCAGACACTCCTCCCGAATCCGCCACACTTCATCTCCAGAGAGACTTGAAAACTCCTTCGCCCAATCCATCATATACTTTTTGTGCATTTGAACTTTATAGGTAACTATTTGGGCTGGTCCAATGACCTCCTCGTGAAGTACATCGTTCTTAATCAAATCAAAATCAGAATCGAATGCTGTCACGTCTAACGGACCATTTGGAGTTCGTAAAAAGCAATGAGCCTCAGGTAAGTATTCTAGTCCGTAATTAGACAAAACATCGTTAACCCCAGGCGTATTCAAGCCAGTCATTTTATAAATACAAAGGACCAAATGAATATCCGGCACATTATTAAGGTCCGCAACCAATTTTAAGAAGGCATGCTTGGAGCTACAAGT
>CAXGXL010000506.1:0-3536 GCA_964013555.1 uncultured bacterium | reverse complement strand
GCCTGACAAACAAAACCACTCAGCTCCCCCCCCCCTCGACTTTGAGGAGGCAGCCACATTCGCCGCAACTCTGGCCAAAGCTACATTAGAGAAACCTCCTGAGCCCGGCGTGTTACTGAACGTTAACATCCCCAACCGCGGTGAGCCCGCTAAGGGCGTCAAAGTGTGCCGCCTTGGCTATTCCGACTGGTCTCAGTCGGTTCACAAAAAGTTAGACCCCAGGGGACGACCGTACTACTGGATAGGTGGCGATCGGAAGGGTGTGGATAATATCGTGGACTCGGACAATTCTTGTGTAAACGATGGATTTATTTCAATTACGCCAATTCACTACGACCTTTCCGATCACCGGTCTTTTGACTACCTAAGAAACCTCGAACTAAGCGACTACCCACGGGTTGGTGACGATCTTGGGGATAACGTTCTTGGGTATCCGGCGCACCCCAAATTTGCGAAGACGAAATAGAAGCGCTACGTAGCTCATTGTAAAATTATTCATTCAGCAAAATGAGGGAACGAATGGCTGCAAACCTGCCCGCGGATTCTAGCGTGCGGAATCCGGTAAGGGAACTCTATGATTGGATGCTTCGATGGGCTCAATCTCCTTACGCAATCTTTGCCTTAAGCTGCTTTTCTTTTGCTGAGGCCTCATTCTTTCCTATCCCCCCAGACGTACTGCTTATCGCCCTTTGCCTTGGCGCCCCCAAACGGGGTTTTTATTATGCCGCAATGTGCTCGCTTGCCTCAGTAGCCGGCGGCTTGGCCGGATATGGCTTGGGTATGCTTGCATGGAGCGAGCTCTCCGGTTTCTTTTTTGAATACGTTCCGGGATTTTCTCCAGCGAAATTCGTCCGGATTCAGGAACTTTACGCCGAACATGGCATCGCCATTGTCTTCACTGCGGGTTTCTCGCCTATTCCCTACAAGTTGTTTACTATTGCCAGCGGCGTTATGGATTTGGCTCTGGGACCGTTTCTTTTAGCATCCGCTCTTAGTCGCTCCTTACGCTTCTTTTTGGTTGCAGGACTCATTTACCGGTTTGGCGAACCGATTTGTGAGTTTATCGACCGATACTTTAACAAGTTAGCTCTTCTCTTCTCAGTGCTGCTGGTGGGAGGAGTGCTCGCTCTAAAGTGGATTCTCTAAAAGGGGAAGCAAACCAATGCTCTTCAATCACAAGTACGGTAGACTGGTTGTCCAAAAATGGTGTATTGGAGTCCTCTTGGTCACGGCATGTGGCTGCGTTAGCAGTCTACCTGTAGGAACTAAGAACGGGAAGGTCGCCTCTCGTTATGCAGGTAATGGGCTATTTGTTAGCAGTCAACCGGGCACTGCCGAGTTGGTCGCCCAAAAAACACATGTCGTTAGCAAAGGTGAAACACTTTGGCGAATCGCCCAAAAGTACAAGACCTCTGTAGCCGAACTCAAAAAGTTCAACAACATAAGCGATGCTAGCGCGCTTTCGATCGGTACTGTTTTGGTGGTCTCGGCTGGTGGTGCGTCCTTAGAGCCGCCGGCCCCAAACAAAACTAATAATGCCTCAACCCCAGCAAAACGAAAAATCTCAACCAAAAAGTACCCCTTAAAATGGCCTACCGAAGGGACTATTACAGCTCGTTATGGCCAACGTAGGGGCAAGCCTCATGACGGCATAGACATCGGCGCCGCGGCAGGGACAAGTGTCAAAGCAGCAGCTAAAGGTGTTGTTGTTTTTAGCGATCGACACGGTGGCTACGGAAACCTCATCGTCATTCGGCACCCAGACGGATTGGTCACAGTTTACGCTCACAATAGTAAAAATATTGCCAAAAAGGGGCAAACGGTCAGCGCTGGCGAAATAATCGCCGAAGTAGGGGACACGGGTCGCTCGACGGGGCCGCATCTCCATTTTGAGGTCAGACGCGGGGCAAATCCGCAAAACCCGTTACGCTTCTTGCCCCCCAATTAGAATAAAAAACGAAACAACCCCGTATAATTCGTATTCTTAAGCTTTTTCTAATAGTTAGAGTCACGGAATTGTACCGTGGTGTCTACGATAAATGGGCTTGACGTTCACCGATATCGCCTTTAGGGTTCGCCACCTAGGGCACGAGCCCTGGGAAATGTAACTAAATTGGTAAAGCCAAAGAGTACGCGGGTCTGTTGGAGGCAAAATGAAACGGTTGGGAATTGGAATAGCGGCATTCGCTATATGTTTAATGTCGGTAGCGTGTGGCGGGGGAGACGACGAAACCAAAGAGAACGAAGATAAAGGTCAAGCTTGTAAGGTTTCAAGCAGCTGTCCATTGGGAGAGGTTTGTACAGATGGTTACTGCGAGGAGTGGACCGGCTGTACACCGGAAGCCGGGCAAAAAAACAGCTGTGAAGCCGGAAAACTATGCGACGAAAATTTCCAATGTGTCTCAGTAGCCGAAAAATGCGCTACTGTAGGTTGCGAGTGCAGCATAATGAACTCCATGGGCGGCTTCGCTGCAGACAACAAGCCCACCATTGTACTTCCCGCAGGTACAAGTGCAGAAGTTGTAGCGGTCTTGGCAACCCGGACTGGGCAAATATTGCCTGGAGCTGTTGTTCAAGCAGAAGTTGATGGGACGACCTTTACTGTATCGGAAGCAACCGAAAATACTTCCCCCGTTGTAAATGCCGTTGCTGGTGCCGAGGGCACGTCTACCTTAAAGGTGACCTTTGACGGTACGGCGGCAAAGTGCGAAGCAACCTTGAATAACCTGGGCGATGCCCCTGCCGGAAACAACGTTAGATTTTTTGTGGTAGACGATACAACGAATACACCAATCCAAGGTGCTACTTTAGTCGTCGACACCAATTCCGATGGAGTCGATAACGGTGCTGCAGCTGCAACCTCCGAGCAAGGCCTGTCTAGCACGACTGCGGAATTAGGTGACGGCGAATACAGCGTGACCGTTTTCGCGAACGGCTATAATATATTATCTATAGCAGGTCTTAAGATCGCTGACGGTAAAGACATTGTTCTACCTATGTCAGCTCGAGCTGCGAATTCTGATAGTGAGCTAACCGGCGGCTTCTCGGGCCAGATGGATTTCACCCAATATGAAGAACGCTACCTCAACTCTCAGCCTCGGACATTTAAGCTAGGCATTATCACTGGAAGTATTCCTTTTAAATCGCTGCTAAACTTTAATTTAGACCTCTTTATTGGTGAAATTTCCGACGCAGACTGCGACGAAACGCCGATGCCGGCTGGCTGTTACGAAATTGAAATCGCAACATTCAATACGAAAGTTGCGCTACCTGGCGGCCTAGTCTTGGGACTTCCTTCCGGTGATATTAAAGGGCATTTTGATTCAGTAGCAAGACCAGGACGGCGCTTTGCATGGGGCCTAGGAGCTGAGTTAGACCTGCAAGACCTTACCCCTCTCATTTCAATAGCCACTCCCTACTTAAGCGAATGCACCTGCGATGACACGCCAGACATGTGCGACGAGGCCTGCACCTGCGACTTAGATTGCGGTTTAAATATAGACATTGGCGGTGCCTTAGATAGCGTCATTCCGCTT
>CAXGXL010000505.1:0-3538 GCA_964013555.1 uncultured bacterium | reverse complement strand
CCAGTGGACTCAAATCACCTTCAACAACAGAGAAACACTCCTGAGGCCAAATATAATCATTCTGTTCCGGCCCGTGAATATGAACACCGGTCAATAGAGCGTAATCCGTAACCGACGTATCAACGAGCCTCTCTAAAAGTCTTTTCAAGTCGCTCGCTGCAGCATCATGCGCTAACTTGGTTAATTCCTTTAAATTCGGTCGGGCATCCTCCGAAAGCTCGCGAGCAAGCCGCTGGCGCAAGAGACTTTGCTCCAAATCGTCTGGATCCATCTCCAAGTTCAGCTTCCCAGAAAACCATTGCTCCGAAAAAGCACATAACGCTCCACAGGCTGAAGACTCTCCACTTCGCCCGGGCCTTGTGCAAACGCCGTAAGAACCGTCAGCGCCCAAGCCAATATGAGCTAAAAGATAAAAAACATAGCGTTCCTTGCCATCTACCTGGGGCCCATGATGCATTGCTGCCCCCAAGCCAGTTGCCCCAGCAAAAAACAATCCACCTAGCCCAGATAAATCGAACGCTTCTCCCCAAACTTCCTCCACTCGTCTCCCAAAGCATCGAGTCAATTCGTCTCGACAGGCGCACACGCAGGCGAGCGTGTTTTCCGCGTTGAAGCCAGAGTTCGACAAAGCAGCCCGGGAAGAATCAATATACGACTCAAGCCGAACACTCTTGGGAAAATGTGCTTCTAGGATTTCTTCAAAATCAGTGGAATTACGCATGCCCGCTAATAACCACAGGCCCAAAAAAGACGCAACACGGTTCTTGAGAACTTTGAATGTCCTGAGAATCTAAGTGCTCAATGACTTCCACCAAAGTTCTGGGTCCAATATTCGCCAAAATCAGACGTTCTATTGTACGAGAATCCAAGCCCAATCACGCTGAACTCAGGGTTCATAATATTGCGGCAATGACCAGGACTATTCATCAAGCCCTCCACCGATGCGGCGGCGGTGACGTAACCTGCGCTAATATTCTCCCCTGTTGGATAACTTCCCATAAACCCTGCATCGTGAATGCGCTCATCCGGAGACCGACCGTCCAAACCCTCGTGTTCAAAATAATTCTGGTTTGACATATCGAGACTATGTAGGCGGGCTGACAATCGCAGATAATCATTCATCTCAAATGCAGGAGCTGGTGGGAATACGTCGTTTTCACAAGTCGCCCCCGCTGCGCGACGCAAATTGACTTCTGCAAGCATTTCTTCTTCATAAGTGCTCCAGCTCTCGGGCCACTCTCCGCCAAAAGCACAGTCAATACTGACGCAATCCAAATCATCGCAATCAGAGACGCCATCGTTATCGTTGTCGATCCCATCGTTACAAGCCTCCTCGACTCCGCTCACCCTTAAAGTAAAATCACCTCCATCGCGTTTCCACCCATCGACGACCACAACGATTTCTTGCCCTGCTTCCAACTCAACCAGCAACCGAGATGTCCCATCTCCACCAGAATCATCATCACAAGCTATTTCCCTTCCTGTGCAATAGTGTTCACGAACGTAGACAATAGTGTCGAAGTCAGAACCAATCGTATCAAACCAGTACTTTCCGGAGTTCGCCGCAACAAAGCTAAACGTCTCTTCTGGTCCCCTATTTCCTCCATTGCTACAGGTCGCATCACCAAGCATGCCGTCCCCACTTGTAGTGCCACGAAGCGTTTCGGGGATCTGTCCGGAAAACTCTCGTTGCGGGCAATCCTGCCCCATGCAAGTCGGTGCCAAACGGCAATCAGGATCAGAACAATCAGCTAAGCCGTCCCCATCTTCGTCCCCTCCGTCCTCGCAAAGAACTTCCGCCATACTTACCAACAAAGTTCCTTGCCCCACATCTGCTGGCTCGTAACCATCTACCACCACAATCATCGCTTCGCCGGCATTGATAGGGAGCACCAAACGCGAGTGCGCTTGCCATCCCTCTGAATCATCGTTGCATCGAATTTCCTTGGCCTCACAATCGGGTTCGTGCAGGGATACTGTGGAATCAAATGTGGAATCCATTACCTCAAAGCTGAAATACCCGGACTGGGGTGCCTCAAAATAATAGCCCCTATCTCGGGCTCCCGATGTGTCGCCTTTGGCACAGCCTGGAGAAAAATCATCTTCGGCGCCGCTGCTGGTGTCGACCGAAATACTCAGAGGTAACTCACCCTCAAGCATCGCCACATTGCAATCTAAAGAAATCTCAGAATTGGGGCTCAGAATATTGGAGTCACTGCCCCTTGACGAATCATCCAAACTGGATGGAAGCGCCTGGGTGCCACTTGAATCCGAACAGCTCCCAGAAACCAGCAAGAACGCCAGAAACATCCACTTAAGTAGCGATGAAAACAAAATACACTCCTAACGCAGCAAGTCAATTCAGACGCCAGAAGATAATCAGGCTATCGCGCGGTTGAAAAGCCCAGAATAGAGTTTTAGGCAAAAACACCCAACCTTCGGTGAGCCCCTTCTCATTTAATCCGCCGCATCGTCACACCCCGTAACCCAGACAAGCACGATGCTCCTCAATGAAACTATTCCAAGTAATATTGAACTCTTATTTGGAGGGGGGGGCTTTGGTTTTCGTCAAAAACCCAACAACACATTGCCGATAAAATACCAATATGCCGATCCAACCGACGACAAAGGCGCAAACGAATCCTAAAGGGACGTTACCCCACCGAACATAGGGCGTTAGTGATGTTCTCACTCCAAATTTATCGAAAACAATCAAAGAGCTAAATACGGAGCCAGGCTCCTTCGTCTTGCCTAGGGGTGAGATTATTCTCGAATAGCCGTGGTGCCCCGCATGCAAAACCCAGCGCCCAGTCTCCACTGCACGAATGGTCGACCGTTGAGCGTGCAAGCGCCCCACCGAAGTACGTCCTAAATCAGCGCCATTCGCCAAAGCCGCTATAGCCAAAGCCCCCTTTTGAACCAAAACCCGCGCGTAAGAAGGTACCACCGACTCCAAACAAAACATCGCCCCGATACCGCCCAACGAGCTCTCGAAGAGCGCAGGTTCATTTCCTTTTCCAAACCCAAGCTCTTCCTCCAAAACCAATCTCTGCTTGTCCTTAAAATCTAGGGTTCCTCGTTCGTAAAAGAGAGCCGAATTGAAATTCGTTCCACCCTCATCTCGGCGAATAACGCCTGCCAAAAAGAGTTTTTGACGGCCCGCCACCTCCAGCACCATCGACTCAAATTCAGAATCCTCACCCCATCTCCGCCACACTGGCGCCTCCGGCCAAACCATAATATCGGATTTAGGTGCCCTAGCCGAAAGGCTTGAATACACTCTCGCAGGTACATCTTTCCAATCGGCCGAAGACCTTGCAACTTCATTGAGCCACCTAGGGTATCCTCCTTGAACAATCACTGCCGACTTAATCAGCTCGTCGCCCCCCCTCTGCATCAATAGTTGCGCTCCCAAAACGCCAGTAGGAACTACTAAGAGCCAACATCCCAAAGGCAGACCCACTAAAATCCCTCTCAAAGAGCTTCGCTGCACTTCAATGAGTTCGGCAATACAAGAACTCGCCCACACAAGAACAAA
>CAXGXL010000504.1:0-3541 GCA_964013555.1 uncultured bacterium | reverse complement strand
AACATGTGAACGTGGTCCACCAGCGGGTCACTCGTCCCTTGACTAGCGCAGGGACCAAATTGGACATGGGCCAAGGCCATCGGGCGGCCGGTTCGTTGGAGCACAATATCTTTGACACCACCTAACGTAAGATACGAGATTGCACCGCGATGCTTCCTAACCACCGGCGAATAATCCATCATTTCTCTTTGACTCAAAGAGAATATTAGCAGAGGGCCTTCGGCCGTAACCGATGCCCACCTAAATTTGTGAGCTAAATGAACAATGCGATTACTAGACTCGTTGGGGTCATTCATCGAGATAGCGTACCCTCTGGGACATTTCAGATAGTTTCGAAAAAAACCATGCGTCGCCAACTTCAATGAAGCGTTGTTGCCACGATGCTCGGGAGCAATCTTGAAGTCGCACAGATAAAAGGAGCGTCTCGCCCCCTGCCCAACCCGAAATGGAACCGTTCGAATGATACCAGCTCCAGCCCCCACCACTTCACCGCTCACATCGACCAAAACGTAGTAGATCATGTCCCCCAAGCGCTCGAAAAAATGAAAATAATCGGCCCCATGATCGATCTGAAAATAATCATCGCCCAGCGGATAAACCGCACGCTTCTCCAGCGCCGCCAAACCCACCTGAAATTGGGTCCGATTCTTATGAGTGATTCGATAGATCTTCATTACTTTGTCCCTCTAACTCTACCCTAGGGTCCTGCGGACCACCAAGAACATCATCCACCCTAGCAAAACCTCCCGACCCGTTATAGAAGAGCCACCAAAAGGAGTTACAATTTATCATGGGCCGAACATTCGAAAATAGAAAGCATGCGATGGCAAAGCGGGGTGACCGTGACGCCAAGAACTTTTCGCGCTGCGGTCGCCAAATAGTGATCGCGGTGAAAGCTTCGGGTCCTGATCCCGCCTCCAACCCAGCCCTTCGGCGAGCCATTCAAAATGCCCGCGACGTCAACATGCCCAAGGATAAAGTGCAAAATGCTATCAAAAAGGCTGCTGGAGAAAGTGATACATCTAATTACGAGCAGATCCTCTACGAAGGATACGGCCCGCATGGGGTCGCAATGCTGGTTGAAACTGCAACCGACAACCCTACTCGAACGGTAGCCAATGTCCGTGCCGCCTTCAAAAAGGGCGGGGGCAACATGGGAACCAGTGGAAGTGTGGCTTTTCTTTTCGACCAATTTGGGGTCTTTCGCCTAAAGCCGGAAGGGCTTGACCGCGATGAATTGGAGCTCGAGCTCATTGACTACGGGCTCGAGGAATTGGATGACGGATTCAACGACAAAGGAAGCCCACTTTTAATCGTTCGGTGCGCCCGTGATGAATTCGGCAACATGCAAAATGCACTCGAAGAAAAAAAAGTAGATGTCGCTTCCTCGGGCTTTGAGTGGGTTCCTAAAACCACCAGTGACCTCTCAAATGAGCAAGTAGACGAAGTCTTGAAGTTGGTAACTAAACTCGAAGACGACGACGACGTACAAGAGATCTTTCATAATCTCGCCTGAACTGGCCCATGACACGTGGCTCCGTTTCACACTCGGAGCTCTCCCCAGCGAGACGCCATTTGGGTCGAGGGTGTACCAAAACACTCAACGCTGTGCCAAACTGACACAAACCAAGCCGCAATCCGCAGAATAAATAAGCTAAGCATCTGATCTTAGGCCATTTTAGACTTGGCCCGTTCCTTGCGTTTCATGAGCTCCGTAACAACAACCACCACCTCCGAGGAGTTCATGATGCATCCCCCTCAAAAAAATCGCCACTCCGTTTCAAATTCTCCAAGACCGAGCCTTCCCACGCCTCTTTCGGGCTTCAAGCTGACCAATATAGAAACAAGATTCAACTCCATTGGCGGTCAACTACCTGCCGTGCACTATATCGATAAGCTCCGATACAGCGCTTCAGATAAATTGCACTCCATTCGGTCTAGTAGAAACGGCATTCACAAAACAACCCGGCTCTTTCGCTATGCACAAGATGCACCGAGAATAACAATCGTCGAAGACCAAAACCCCACGAGCAAGCAAAAGCGTGGCTTCCAACTAGAGTACAATAGCTCTGGTCAAGTGGTTCAAGCAGCTGAAAGAAACCCCAGGGAGCGCCAAAAAAGCTGCCAGAGTTACGGCAAGTACTTCAATGGTCAACGGGTCGAATTTCAATACGAAAATGGAAAATTGCGCCGAGTACTCCACCATTGGAGTCCATTCGACGACGATGCTCAACTGGAATACGATTCATCGAACCAACTCTCCTACTTCCAACTTCAATACGGCAGTTTTGATATGCAATGGAGCCAAGAGAAGCTCAAACGGGTTACTTCCACCGACTCTAATTGGGAATGCGACTTTAGATTTGACTACTCCCACGACAGAGTCCAACGAATCCACAGCCCAGGAATGGCCTATACAATCTACTACAATCGGCAAAATCTCATCTCTAGAATCGTCTTGCTTGATGAAATCTACGACCGTCATGTGGTGACACTATACTCCTATAAAAAAGGAAAAACACTCGGAATTCAGCCCTTTCCTGCTTTTGAGCACGGCCGGTTCTTCGATTTCAAAGGCCAACCCGTCCCGTATTTTCCGATCCTAAGCCTTAAAGAGATTTTCGGAATATAATCAATAAAGTGGCTCGACAGACAACGGCCCACCAAGTATACGCCGTAAACAACTGATTTCAAAGGTGGCCCCCATTTCAAACTTAATTGAAAGTAGTTCAGACTCGCCAGACAACCTCCCTTCGCCACAATGGCACGCGGGTGGCGGGTTTTATCGCGTCACAAGCCACGCCCAAGTGATACATGTATGCATGAACCCTCAGATTTTCTCTTCTAATCTCGTCGCGTTCATGCTTGCTAGTGCCGAAAACTCAGCACAAGTCATTGAGCTTCCTAGCGATGCCCCCAAGCCGGTAGATGTTTTGGCTATTGCCGACCCACCTGAACATTCACGCCAACGCAAACTCCTCAACCCCCAATTCAACGGGAAACAACTCAGCTCTTATGAAGAAACTATTCGCGAACTTTCAAAAGAGCTTCTTCTTGCGCTCTCTTCTCGCGAGACCATCGAGTGGATGGAAGACTATGCTATTCCCCTTCCTTTGCTCACCATGACAAAAATCCTCGGACTTCCAACCCAGGATCTGGACCGCCTTCGGCGATGGTCCGATGCAGGAGTGAATCTCGTCAACGGCACGGCTCACGGAGACGACCTCCCAGCTATGGCATTAGAGATTATCGAGTTTCAAGCCTATCTTTCAGAACAACTGAACTCAGGCTCCACCGGATTACTGAAAAAACTCCGTTCAATGGTCAATAGTGACGACACCATAAGCTACGACGAAGCGATATCCATTCTATTGCAACTGGTTATTGCAGGAAGTGAATCGACATCTAGCTTGATCGGTAGCATCGGCCTATCTCTATGTACCCATCCCGATTGGATAGAACGGCTCATCGCTTCCCCCGACCTAAAAGGAGTTTTTATCGAGGAGTTGATTAGACTCGAACCCCCGTTTAAGGGACACTT
>CAXGXL010000503.1:0-3546 GCA_964013555.1 uncultured bacterium | reverse complement strand
GACGCAAGTCTGTCGTCGATAACGGTTATTCCTTGCCGAATAAATGCGTTGTGTAGTGCATTGACTGAAAGTTCATTCCCTGGAATTCGTTTCGAAGACATGATGACTAGGTCACTCGAAGTCAAAAGCACATGCGGGTGTTGCTGGTTTGCTATTTTGTATAGGGCACTGCGTGGTTCACCCTGGCACCCAGATGCAATAATAGTAACCTCGTCTCGAGCTAGAATTTCGAAGTCGTTAGGCTCTACGAGAGTTCCTTCTTGTGAGTGCAGAAACCCTAAGCGTTTGGATATCGAAATATTAGTTGCCATGCTACGACCGACTGGCATGACCCGACGCCCGTATTTTTCCGCGAGATTAATTATTGTTTGGATGCGATGAATATGACTTGAAAAAGTCGTAACCAAGATCCTTGCAGGTGCCGAGGCGAAGATCTCGTCTAAGGTTTGAGCTACTTTTTGTTCGCTCCACGACCAACCTTCTTGTTGAGCATTGGTGGAGTCTGAGAGCAGAGCAGTAACTCCCTCTTTTCCTAGCTCGATGAATCTGGCTGCATCTGTTAGGCGGCCGTCAATTGGAGCGCGATCGATTTTAAAGTCGCCGGTGTGAATCACGACCCCGACAGGGGTGGTGATGCTAAGTGATACGGCATCAGGTATTGAATGAGTGATGGGGATGGGTTCAAGAGCAAATTCACCTAATCGTATCGATTGGCCATCAAAAAGTTGGCGTAATTCCGGAGGGTCTGAATGCAGGAATTTCTTCTTGATTAAGGCCAATGTAAAGCCGGTTGCGTAGATCGGAGCTGGCAAATACGCAGAGACATAGGGAAGCGCTCCGATATGATCCTCGTGGCCATGGGTAATGACCACACCACGAAGTTTTTCGATTCTTTCGAGGATATAGTTGATATTTGGAATAAGGCAGTCAACCCCGTGTTGTTCTGGGGAGGGAAAGAGCATCCCACAGTCCACAACAATCATATCCTTAGTGGTCTCATAGACCATTAGATTCCCGCCAACTTGGCCTAGTCCCCCAAGTGGAATTGCTTTGACGTACGGTTCGTTTACCAAATGAAAATCCTCACGGTTTAACCGAAAGCCTACATGCTTCTCTTAGATTTGTAAAATAGCCGGGAAAATTCGGAAATTGTTATCTCTTTTGTAATGCTGGTCGGCAAAGGTTCTCATTTGAGCCGTTTTAGAATAGATTGAATTTTATGAGTAGTTCACTGGTTGTTAATTCCACTCGGTCTGAAGTCCGAGTTGCCTACCTCGAAAATGAAAATCCAGTAGAGGTTTATATTGAGCGACAGGCCGAGTGTGGAGTGGTTGGAAATATTTATCGAGGCAGAGTTGTTCGAGTACTTCCTGGAATGCAAGCAGCATTTGTGGATGTGGGCTTGGAGCGAACTGGCTTTCTTTATGTCAACGACGCTCTTCCTCGGGCGCCCGCACCTCCAGAGGATGATGCTTCGGCTGACGTTTCTGGCGAGGGAGCTGTCCTTGGGGATTCAAAGCAACGGGGGGTTGGGGCAAATCGAAGTCAGCCAGTTGCCAATATTGCTGATGTTTTGCAGCAAGGTCAGGAAATATTAGTCCAGGTTCAAAAAGAGCCTATAGGTACGAAAGGGGCGAGACTAACTCGGCACATTACGATTCCCGGAAGAACGTTAGTTTTTATGCCTTTTTCGGAGCACACCGGCGTGTCTTTGAGAATCGAAGATTTGGAAGAACGAGAGAGGCTTCGGCTGGCGGTCGAAGAAAATAAGAGCCCAGGAACGGGTTTTATTGTTCGAACTGCGGCGGAGGGGGTTCAAGGCGAGGAGCTACAGGAAGAAGCCCGTCGCATTGAGAGTATTTGGAGAGATATTGATAAGCGAGGTAAGGCAGGCCCAGTTCCACGGCTCGTTTTTTCGGATTTGGACGTTGTTCTTCGAACCACTCGTGACCTTTTCGTTGGAGGGTCTACTACGATTTATCTAGATACTGAAGCCGATCATCAGCGAGTGCGAGATTTTGTCCAATCCTTTGAACCGGATGGAGTCGATAAGGTCGAGTTTTACGATAAACCTCAGCCTATTTTCGACTCCTTCGGAATTGAAGTTGCGTTGGAGCGGGCTCTTGAGCGGAAAGTCTGGCTCAAAAGTGGCGGGCATATTGTGATAGATCAGGCGGAGGCATTGACAGTTATTGATATTAACTCCGGTCGTTTTGTTGGGAAGAGTAATCTTGAGGAGACAATAACTCAGATTAATCTAGAGGCAGTGCAAGAAGTAGCCTACCAGGTAAGGCTACGAAATATCGGTGGCATAGTTATTATCGACTTCATCGATATGGCTTTAGCCGCCAATCGTGATGCTGTTCTCACGGCGCTGGAGAATGCCCTCAAAAAAGACCGAGCGAAGACGAGTATCGTTCGAATGAGTGAAATCGGTCTGGTGGAAATGACGCGCAAACGGGTTCGGGAAAGTCTTGGGAACACGCTTACGGAGGGGTGCCCTTATTGTAATTCCCGCGGCTTCATCAAGAGTGAGCAAACGGTCGCCAATGAGATATTGCGTGCGATTGTACGCTCACTAAACCGTGAGCCTTCGCCAACTGTTCTGATCAATATTCATTCTTCTGTAGCTGATTATCTCTATGAAGTTGAGTCCGAGCAGCTTGAGGAAATAGAAGAAAAATACGAAACGAGCATTATCCCAGTGGCGAGAGATGGTTATCATCAAGAGCATTTCGAGCTCGTGTGTGCGGGGGATAAATAAGCCCCTTTCTACTGCGAAGGATTCAGCTAAAAGCCGTCACAAAGAGCTCAGCATTAGACCACTTCTTTGTTAGATTCAGGATGTGATAGGGTTAGAGCGGATTTCTTGGCTTACTAAACTGTGTCTTTATTAGGAAGGATTTCTTTTTGTTTCGTGAGTCAGGTTCGTACCTATGAGCTCGAGTAACCCAAGTTTTGGGTTAGAATGCGTGAGCTCAAAAAGTGAGGTGGATTAACGGGACGAGTTGTTTTCTTGAGAAATGAATTTCCGAACTATTGCATTCGGATCTTTCAGGAGCCGAGCCAATTTTGGATTATTCTCAGGGCTCTCTCCAAAACTCCTCAGTGCTAATGCACTGGTTTCGCGGCAAATTGGGTCTGGGTTGTCTAGGAGTTGTTCTACTTCTCTTTTGAGATTGAGCAACTTATTTTGGCCGATGGTTAATGCGCAACACGCATTGAGCCACGTATCGGGCCCGCGGATTAGTTCTTTAAGAATGTCTTCGGGGGCGCGCGATTGGAGTCCAAATTCTTCGTAAGCGATATTGAGGTGTTCGCTCTTTGAACGGTCTTCTACGATGGGGATGATCAGTCGTTTTTCATGCTTGTCAAGGACGTTGTCTAGAAGTTCCACGGCATTAGCTCGGGTGGTGGCAAATTGACTATTGAGATTTCCGGCGACCAATTCGATGGTAGTTGTTGGGTATTTAAGAGAGAGCAGACCGAAGATGAGATGCTGGGTCATTTCTTGATGGTGCCGGATTGCATCATCTAGCAGGTCGG
>CAXGXL010000502.1:0-3553 GCA_964013555.1 uncultured bacterium | reverse complement strand
GCCTGATGGCCTTTTTTTGGCATGCATTTCGTACGGGTCTATCAGGTAAAAATAAAAACCAGGGCAGCCAGAATTCGTTGAGGGATTTTGGGTTCGGTGCCACTTTTGAGGACCATGTAGTTGCATGTGCTGGGGCGTCTATTGCATTTCCGCTGGAAATAGGTGCTCTTTTATTGCGTGCACTACCTCTTTGGACTCATCCAGATTGGGGTTTGTTACTGGAAAATCATGCCAAAGTCGATTGTAGCTGATCATCGTGGATTTCGCTTTAGCTTGGTCTAGCTTGCGATGGTATCGAGTTGCGTCATCTGAAATAATGTCCAAGCCAGCTCGGATGATTAGCGTGTTAGGAAACCTTGCATCGACGTCATCAAAGAGTATGGTGTTTTGGGCAGCAGTGGTGCCTTCAGGAATCACGTTTTCGACAGCTACCTCTATAAAGTTTTCTACTTTCAGCATGACATCTTCTTGAGCATTAGTTTGAATACTCTCGCCGCTGAGGGTTAGGTCTGTCCAAGGAGAACAAAGAACCAGTCCCCACAGTTTCTGGTTCGTTTTCGCTAAAGAATTGGCAATGGATATGGCGAGAAAACCGCCGGCGGAGTCGCCAAGCAAGGCAATATCTGAAGGAGCCTTACATTGCTCCAGGAGAATAGAGTCAAGGACCCTCTCTATTTCTAAGAGAATTTGGGGAAGTTTTTTGTCCGGTGCCAATGTGTAGTCGACGGAAAGGACTCGAGTGTTCAATGTGGATGCTACCATCATGGCAAATGCGAGGGTACTGGTTGCACTGCACATCGCGAAAGCCCCACCATGAATATAGAGGAGCACCTTGTCTTTTTTTTCGCCAGGAATCCTATGAGGTTGAATGTCGATTACGTTTGTTCCATTTAATTGTTTTTTCTGGATGTCTAAGGTGGATTCGTACTCGTGACGTATTTTGGTCGTTCCCAAGAACTGACCGGTATTGACGACTCCCCTTAGTAGTCTTCTGCCGAGTCTGGTGTTGGTTACGTTCAAATTGATGAACTGCTTAGGGGGCAGTATACGATAGGCCCGTAGTACCCGACTTGCAGCCTCGGAAATGGAGTCAATCTCAAGGCAGTTTTCTTTTGCTTTCGGCAAGTTACTTTTACTCATAGTTGTGGAGTTTCTATCACCACTCGTTTTACCTGAGGTCTGCGGAGTGTTTAGGACGATCCGGAAATAGGGTACGAGTGTTCGTGTACTTTTGGGTTCTTCTTTCCATGTTGTGCTCTGACTGCGGTGTCTTTTGAAGGCGTCCTTGGTTCGTCTAGTATTTTCCCTTCTAGAAACACAACGGAATACCCTTTGGGGTTTCCCTGAGCTTTGTTTGGGAAAAAAATAGCCGTTACGTCTCCATTAATCAATGTACTAAGTACGTTAGTGCTTCGTCAATGCGTAATTGCTAAGAAGTTCTTTATGAATTTCTTAGGGGACGAATGAGGGGGGCGTGGAGAGCGTGTAAGGGGCAAACTAATATTGCTAAATCTCGGTGGTACTGGTGTGGGTCGAGCCCTATTCATAAGCATGCCAGGGGACGAGCCTAAGCGATTGCTCGGTTAAGAATTTTGTTCCAAGGGCAATTGGCTTTTTTCTCAAACAAAATACTACCTCACGTATTGGGGGCAACCGGTCGGTCTTTTTTTGAGGCGGGAGTTCTTTCTGAAGACCAGTTGATTTCTTCGATGAAAAGTGATTCCTGCCGTCCTCGAGTGGGAGTTAGTGGTAAAAAGAGCGTCGATGAGCGTGAATTTCGTGCTCATTCTTAGGCACTCGTGCACTCATTGTTACGGCCAATTTAGAAAAAGCGCTAGGAACCATGAAGGCAGTTGAAGATCTTAACTGGGACAGGCTTAGGGTTTTTGCTGCGGTGGCTAAGGCGGAAGTATTAGTGGCGCGACCCCAGATATTCAAATTACTCAGTCAGCGATTAGTCGGCAGACCAAGAACCTGGAAGAAGCTTTGGGGGTGGACTTATTCTACAGAACCACCAAGGGCCTACGGCTAACGGAACAAGGCGAAGTTTTTTATGACACAGTGGCGAATTTCAAGGGGGAGTTAGAGCACACGAAAGGATTTCTTCGCGAAGACTCTCAAGAGGCTCGGGGTCGCTTAGTTGTGACTACGAGCGTAGATTTTGGCTCAACTTGGTTGGCGCCCCGTCTTAGCAATTTCTCTAAGGAATATCCTGAATTGGAGATAAAGGTGCTCTTGTCGGAGGAATGGTTCGCGCTGCATGAACGAGAAGCTGATGTAGCAATTCGGTTTGGGCGATCCGAGTATTTAGAGATGCACAATCGCTTTCTTATAACCCTCGACTGGGGGCTTTATGCCCACCAAGATTACCTTAGCGAGTCCCCACCGATCCTTATACCTGATGATCTAAAGGGACATCGGGTTATTTCGTTTGCTGACCGATTGCCCCAGCCTAGTCAGGAAGTTCTCTGGCATCAGGAGTTGGCGCGCGCCAATGGTTGCCCGGAATACAATTTTGTTAGAATCAACAATCTTTCTGGTATGTATAACCTCGCGTTAAATGGCGGGGGAATAGCAATGCTTCCTCACTTTATGGTTGATAGCACTAGTTCTCTTCGCCCTGTTTTAAGGGAGCTTAGTGTGCCATCGGTAGATGTTTACCCTGTGTACCCAAGCAACCCAAAGAAATCGAAACGCGTTTTGGCTCTTCTGGAATTTCTTTGCCTCGAAGCGATACCTGACGTTTGATTTAAGTCGTCTCTAGGCAGGGTGCTTCGGTTTATTCGCTTGTAGGAGCCTGTGGCGGTAGAGCGCTTTGGTGCCGCCCCGTTCTCAAGGTCGGTTTGGAACCGAGCTGCAGCTAGACCCCCTACGCTTATTACCAACTTCCACGCACGAATTGCTTTTTCGAGTTTTGAGTGGAACCTCGCGTCATGCATGCAGTGCATAGACCCCTTTCTCTGAACGCTCTTGATAAACGAATAGAATACGTGGTTTCAAGGGCCTTCTATGATGAGTGTTTTTTTTGTGGCGTGTTGCATAATGATACACCGTGTGGGGCGTATTGGAAAGGTCGGATATAATGAGTAAAACCGTTGCAGGTGCTTCGAAGCCGCGAAAGGCAAATGCCGTTTTGGTGCTTGAAGACGGAAGTATCTACTGGGGCAAGGGCATAGGTGCGTATGGGCAGTCGTTAGGGGAAGTCTGCTTTAATACTTCAATGACGGGGTACCAAGAGATCATCACGGATCCTTCTTACGCTGGCCAAATAATCACCTTCACTTTTCCTCACATTGGAAATGTTGGAACGAACTTGGAGGATGTAGAAACTGACCGTCCTGCGGTCCGGGGAGTTATTCTCCGTGAAGATATCACCGAGGGGTCGAATTGGCGTTCTGAGCTGCACCTTAATGAGTGGCTAAAACAAAAGAACACTATCGGAATCGCAGGATTAGATACTCGAGCCCTAACTACCCGAATAAGTCAATCCGGGGCTCCAAAAGGGTGCATTGCCCATTCTCCTACTGGAGAGTTTGATTTGCCCGCGCTCCAG
>CAXGXL010000501.1:0-3554 GCA_964013555.1 uncultured bacterium | reverse complement strand
GTTGGTTTGGGCTTCTGGCATGGTGCCGCCAAAGTAGAGCCAGCTCGCGAAAAAGTTGGCTTGCAACTGTTTGACTATATCCCCTTGGACTCGCATGCTCATATCAAAGTGGATGTGTCGCATGTGGTCTTCGATGGTGTACCCGGTGTTGTGCGCTAGTTTACCATCTATGACGAAGAATTTTCGGTGGTCAAAGTGGAAGTTTCCTCCGAAATCGTCGTCTTGAGAGAGAATTAACTCTATGCCGTTATCACGAAGGTAGTTCACAAAGTCTTGGTTACTTTTGTTGAAATACCAATGCATTCGCGCCCCGAGCGCATCGGCAAGTACCCGCACTTTAACACCCGCTTGGGCTTTGGAAATGAGTAGCTCGAAGACCTCTTTTCCCCACGGATCACCTTGAATTCCAAACATATTGATATTTATCGAGTGTTTAGCAGATCTTAGGTCCTGCATTAATTGAGGCCAGACTTGTTCCTTGTCACTTAGTATTTCGACCTTGTTGTTCTCGGTTGCCCTGAAGTTAATGCCCAAGTCTTCTTTCTTGATGGAGCGTGCATTGCAGGCAAGTTCCTTGAAGTTTTCAGCAAAGCCATGGACTGTGAACGTGCCCAAAAGCGGGTCGCTGAGAACCTCTTGCGTCCAAGATGGAGCACTTAAGTTCAAAGAATTAACTCGCTTATACAGGGCGTAGCTGTATAGGAATGTGACGATGTCTTGTGTGTCGAGGGGGCGGTGATGGAGCTTTTCCATCATGATTGTGTTAAACCGACGAACCACATCAGATCCACTGACAGGGTGTCTGCAAGTAGCTTGCGCTACCTCAATCATTTTCAGAAGGTTTTCGTTTGAAATACCGGCGAGCATGGGCAATTGCGGAGTTGTGGCTGCATTGGCGCTGTTGCGTTTTGCAATCAGGCTCTCGGTAAATTTGGCCTTGAAGGAGCTCCTGGGTGAGGTTCCCTCTGAATCTCGACCCAATGAATTTTCAGGCGCGGCAAGCCGCGTTGAAAGTAAATTGTCGTGGCCGACTCCCAGAAGAGGGAAAGAGGGCGGCGAAGTGGGGGACGGTGGGGTGGTTGTGGCAGTAATCATCGAGCTTTCTTCTCTTTATGAATCGGTGGGCAAGTGGCTTCGTTGAGTTCAGTATCGGTTGTGGTAAGGCGCGGTTGCCTAAATTGCGGACATTCTAGGGGCCGCTAGGCTTGCTGATTACGCTTTAGGGAGGGGCGCGCCGTTTTGATTCCTCTCTAGGGATTCCCCAATTGGTCCCGTAATAGAGATCCGATCGTGGTTCAAAGAATGCAAATGTAATTAAATGACATTCCTTTGAGGTCAAAGGCTTGAAGAATTTGATTGCACTGACTAATCTGACGCGCCCGAGCTGACTTAGAGGTTGGCTTGGTTCCCCAAATTCCAGCAAAGAGAGCTATAATGAGCAGATTTCCCATTTTTCGTCTATCAAGTTCGATTTTCATGCTTGGTTTGTTAGTTAGTTTCAACTCCGGTTGCGGAGCTGAGCCCCAGCCCAAGCCTAAGACCGTTACCGAAGTTCCTAATTCGACCGACCCCGGAGATTCTGAGCAAGCGGGGAGCCAAGGAGCCGATGCGGGGGACTCAACGACTCCGGATACTAACGGAAATAATAGCGGCAACAACGGCAATAACGGCAATAACGGCAATAACGGCAATAACGGCAACTCCGGCAATGATGGCGGCAGCGGTGGAATGCCGGGGAATGATAGTGGTAACAACAACGATGATGATCGCGAGGACAGTGGGAGCATTGATATAGAAGGTGACGATGATGACGCCAACGATAGCGATACTGATTCAACTTCGTCCGAAGACCTCGGTGACTGTGATCGAGTGGGGTTCAATGCTCTTCAAGAGATTGCTGAAACAGACGGTACCGATTTTTCATACCGAGCGTCTCAGGGCGATGAGTCTTCTTTTGACCTCTTGTCGGTAAGCTCTTTTAGTGAATGGAGTGGTCCCACTGCTCCCGGTACATACTCCTTAGATGGAATCAATTATAAAGATTGTGGTTTGTGCCTACGGTTGGCGGCTGGCTGTAATGGAGAGCGGTGCGAAAAGTATTTTTATGCAAACGAAGGTACGGTTGAGATTTCTTCTATTGGACCAAACGGAACTGCTTTTGTTGCAGCTATGAATGGAGTTGTTTTCAAGGAATCGACCTTCGAAGAGGACTTTACATCTGTTGATGTACCAAATGGAGAGAGCTGGTGCATGGATGGTTATAGCTTTAACCAAGTTTTTGGTGCCGGAGTTACTACCAACGATGCAGGCACCGATAGCGGAAACGGGGGAACTACGACGCCAGACAATGGCGGTTCGGTACCTGATACCGACACTACCCCGGATTCTACTACAGGGCCCGCGGCAGGGAGTTGTGTGGAGAGCGGAACTGGAACGGGACTCAATGCTCAGATCGCGGACTTTACGCTGCAAAATTGTGCAGGAGAGTGGGTGAACCTACACGACGATTGTGGACGTAAAAAAGCGATTTGGCTTGTTCAATCAACCACCTGGTGTCCTGCTTGTCCAGGCACAGTTGTACCAGCTGCGGAAAATGATACGGCCATTCCTAGTTTGCGGTCTTGGATTGTTTTGGGTGAGAACGCTTCGTATGCACCTGCGAGTATCGCTGATTGTAACACGTACATTAACAAGTCGGAGCATCAAGGGAAGGTCAAACCAGAGCAGGTTCTTATTGACCCGAGTTTTCAGACACTCCGTTCTTTTGTAAATGATTATAACTATGGCGGGATCCCCTGGAGTGGTGTTTTGCGAGGAAGCGACATGACTTATGTCGCCAATAGTCAAAGCGACTTTATAGGGACGATTAATCAGCTTTTATCTGAATGATAATGTATGCTCGAAGTGGTGCGCCGGCCTTTGTTATGCCTTAGGCCGGTTCGCTTTTTGAGCTCAGTCCTTAAAATCCACTGCCAGGTTGAGCTAGATAAGACTCTTCTTCAGGGCTCGACTTCCGGTTGAGAATTTTATTTCGATGCGGGAACCTCCCAAACTGTCGAATTACTCTCTGGTGCGCGATGGCGTATTCTAGGGTCCGTGTATAAGCCACTCGATATTTTTCAGGGACCTCATCGCGCAAACCGGTGAAGAGGTGGACCGCTTTGTCTTGGAGGGCTAGGTCTTCGGCATGTTCAAATGGGAGGTAAATAAAGATGCGCTCCACAGGTTTGTATTGCAGGTGAGCACCGCTCTGGACCAGTTCAGTTGCATAGCTGCAGGCTTTGTCATCGTAGCGGTACATCCCGGAGGTGCCTCTGGCTATGTTACGGGGAAATTGATCCAGGGCAATAATGAGAGCGAGTGGACTTTGGGCGTCATTTTCGGGCCAGCCAACTTGGTCACTGGCGGCCAATTCTACTAGTTCTGAAAACCGCTTTTGGATTTCTTGATCTGTTGCTTTTTGCTTTTTGAACCAGCGTTTTAATTGGGCTGAGTTTAGTTCGCAGGAATCGTATTCTTTTCCGAACCAAAACTCGAGAACACTGGATGGGGAT
>CAXGXL010000500.1:0-3569 GCA_964013555.1 uncultured bacterium | reverse complement strand
CAAGGGCGCTACAAGGGCTCCACCAAGAATAAGAGAGAGATTACCTAATACATAACATACTGCACCAATATTCACTACAGGACCTCATTTGTTTAGCGTCCTCCGAAAATTCCCTCAATCGTTCTAACCTCTTGAGCTACAGTGAAGACGATCACCCGCTGGCCAGCGCTAAGTACGGTCTCACCGTCGGGAATAACCATCCCTCCCTCCTCTAGCACTGCTCCAATAATGGCCCCTTCCGGAAAATTAAAATCCTTGAGGGGAACTTCAACCAGGCGACTTCCTTTTTGCACTTCTAGTTCGAGAATTTCGGCATGGCTTCCAGCGACCCGATTAACAGAAAAAATTCGACCCCGACGAATATGACGTAAGATCTCATTAACTACCACCAACCTAGGATTGATAACCCTTTCCACACCAAGATAATCTAAAACAGGAACATACTCTGCTTGATCTACCAGGACTGCAGTTCGAGCTTGACTGTGTCGCTTTGCCAGCAAAGAAGAGAGCATATTATTTTTGTCGTCGGGAGTCAGAGCACAAAAGAGGTCGCACTTATCAATGGACGCCTCATTGAGTACTTCGAGATCGGTGGCATTCCCACACAGGACAGTCGTGTTATCCAATATCGCCGCAGCTTCGCCTGCCAACGTCTTGTCGGCTTCAATTAGAATCAATTGACTCACCTGGTTTTGAATAGCCTTGGCTAACGCCATACCCACCCTTGAAGCGCCCACCACAATAACGTGATGGAGCATCGGCATAACCCGATGCACCATAGACAGAACCGAGGTCATCCCATTGGTAGAAACCAAGATGTGCACCGTATCCCCTGCCTTAAAACAAGTGTCACCGCGAGGAACAATTAGCTCATCTTCTCGGTTCACGTAGAGAATCAAAAACGAATCTAAATCAGCGTCATTTTTTAGTTGTGCTAGAGTCTTACCTTGCATCGGCGAATCATTCGCCAACGTAAAACCCAACACCTGCACCTCGCCATCGCCTAGAGTGAAAACCTCATTGCAGCCAGGTATTTCGATCATTCGAACCAAGGAGTTAACAACGACGGGTTCGGGATTGACAACACTTTGAATCCCCAATTCCCCTAGGGGTAACAAGCCCGCGTGCTTCTCAAACTCCGGATTGCGAACACGAATTATTCGATGGGTAACCTGATTTCGTGCGGCTATAATGCCCAAAACGAGATTAACTTCGTCCACATTCGTTACCGCGATTAACATATCCGCGACCTTCAAACCCGCACGATTTAAAACTCGTTCAGCACAAGCGTTTCCTTGAAGCGCCAAAATGTCGAACTTTTCAGTCAGTTCACTTATGAGTTTTCGATCACGATCAATTATGGAAACCCGATGTCCTTCGGTGGATAACTGCTCTGCAAGGGAAGTGCCCACTACCCCAGCGCCGACAATAACAATTCTCATAACCCTCAGATCTTAGCACCCTTTAGAAGCGGGTCCTAAAATCTTGAAGCTATCGGCGTTATTTATTGTTCTTTTTTCGGAAGAACCAGTGAACCTGGGCGGCCAAGGGTAGCCTCAAGGATCTGCGCAGAAGCCGAACAAACCTCTCGATAAAACCGGTGATTGATTTGGAATACGAGCTGCCTCATTTTAGCGCGGGACAAACGATGTTTCTGTGGAGGGGCCAAATAAGGCCTCAGACTTGCTTGAATTGCTTCCGTTGCCAACAACACACCTCCCAGCCCCACAAGAACGCCTCCTAATGCCATCGAAAGGGTTATCCCACTGGAGAGCTCATTTTGGCCAAATAACACAAATCCAGTGGCAGAAACTCCTATGCCAGCAGTAGCTGTGACCAACGACCAAAAAACCCACTGACCGCGATTTTCCATGGGCGCGTTGAGCTTCTCTAAAGCAAGAGTATCACCGGCTAGCTGAGCCACTTGAATATCGCTCAAGGGAACATCATCCAAGAGAACCTGCCAACGGTCGTTCAACGGAATCATCGGTTCTACGAGATAATCAATGGTAAGTTGGGGAATATCCTTAGCAGCGGGACACGGGACCCCCTGCGCCAAGAGATGCCGTGGAAAAGTTACAGCCGCAATCAGTATCAAGAGCGCACTTCGTCCACTGAGCTTTTGGCCCAATGACCTCACTAAGCAAATGCTCCAATACCAGTAAGAGCTCTGCCCAGAGCTAGGGTATGAACCTCATGAGTCCCCTCGTATGTATAAACACTTTCAATATTCATCATATGCCGTATCACCGGGTATGCATCAGTAATTCCGATTCCCCCCAGCATGCCACGAGCCATACTGGCTATCTTTCTTGTACAATCAACGTTGTGCCGCTTATGCATACTCACCTGTACCGGAGTTAGCCTTCCCTGGTCTTTGAGTCGACCAAAATGCAGCGACATCAATTGAGAATTCACAATCATCGTAGCCATATCCGCTAGCTGGGCTTGGTAGAGCTGAAAACCTGCGATAGGCTTATCGAATGCAATTCGCTCTTTCCCATAATGAAGCACGGTTTCGTAACAATCGATAGCGGGTCCCGTAATGCCCCATGCGATGCCTTCACGGGCTTGGGTCAAGCACATCAAAGGGCTCTTAAGACCATTGGATTCGGGTAGGAGGTTCGCGGTAGGAACTCGACAATCGGTGAGGTGAATTTCTCCTGTCGGCGAAGCCCGCAGCGAGAATTTACCTTCCACAGTGGGAGTCTCGAAGCCGGCGGTTCCTCTTTCAACTACGAATCCTCGAATTCGATTATCGTCATCCACATCTTTCGCCCAAACAACCGCAAGATCCGCTATCGGCGAATTCGTGATCCAGGCTTTGATCCCGTTTAGAACGTAGTGATCCCCAACTCTCTTAGCGGTGGTAGTCATCGCAGCTGGATCAGAACCCGCGCTAGGCTCAGTTAAACCAAAGCAACCTATAAATTCCCCCGTAGCCAACTTCGGCAGCCATTTCTGACGCTGCTCTTCGTTACCGAAAGTATAAATCGGATACATTACCAAAGACCCCTGGACACTGCACAAGGAACGTAAACCTGAATCGCCGCGTTCTAATTCCTGCAAAAGCAACCCGTAGGTAACATTGTTGACTCCCGCACAGCCATAGCCTTGAATGCTAGCACCAAAAGCACCCAATTCCCCTATTTCCTTTAACAGATGAGTCGGGAAGGTTCCTTTCCGGTGGTGCTCGGTAACCTCAGGCAAAAATCGGTCTTTCACCCATTGCCGCATCGAATCGCGCACAGCTTTCTCCTCGTCTTCGAGGAGGTGCTCAATCGCTAGAATCGCGTCTAAGGTCATTTCTTTGGGGGCCATATTTCACTCCGTAGCTAGTACCGAGCGGTCCCTACCACAGTCTAGGTTTGAGAGTCGATGCACAATGCGTCCTGAAGCTCTAGGAGAGAACCGAAAAAGTACACAGAAGGCCCTGGGAGCTTGGTTGACGCACTGCATTTGTTTCGTGCACCGCTTAAGAACATGGAATGGAAACGAAAAGAAATGCGCTAGGTGCGAACAAATTCGATTCAACTCCCCCATTCAAAAAAAGCAGCCTTTACGATTCG
>CAXGXL010000499.1:0-3571 GCA_964013555.1 uncultured bacterium | reverse complement strand
CTCGTGACTTCTCAAGAGAGCCCCCTCCCTAGCGCCCTTAGCAAGCCGCAACCTCAGCTTAGAATCGGACCGAAGCTGATGAAAAGCTCCCGCCAGCCCCTCAGCATCGCATTTGGGAACAATCAGCCCCCCCTCGATTTCTTTGAGAACCTCGCGCGCCCCCTCAGTACCAGTCGCTACACAGGGAACACCCGCGGCCAAAGCCTCAATTAAAGCAATAGGCTGCCCCTCCCACAAAGAAGAGAGAGCAAATACGTCGAATGCGCTTAATAACGCGGGAATATCCTCACGCGTTCCCAAAAAGCGAATCCGGTCCTTGTCCTGCCCCACTTGCTTCTCCAGCGCCCGCCGCTCTTCCCCGTCCCCAACCACTATTAGCTCCATGCTGGGGCAATATCCCATCGCCTCAATCAGCCACTTGATTCCTTTTTGCGGAACCAATCGAGATACGGTTCCCACTACAAAGGCCTCCTTGGAAATGCCCAATTCTTTCCTAGCCTCAACACCTTCACGAGGGCGAAAGACATCCGTATCGACAGCGTTGGGTATATAAGTCCCGCCAGAGCGTATATAGCCTCGTAGTCGGAGCTCCCGAAGATCCGAAGAGGACACACTCACCACATGGTCCGCCCCATAACAAGCTAACCGCTCTGCCAATGAAAAGATTCCTTTTCGCACCGGAAGAGTTTCTTTTCTAAAAGCCAGTCCATGCGCTGTGTAAACCGTCTTCCATGCCCTCGGAAGCACTTGCCCTAAGGTCCCGTAAAAAGCAGCACGGGTACCATGATAGTGCACTACGCTGGGCTCCAAATCACCAAGCGACCGTCGCAGCTCAAGCGCTCTTGCGGGATTGGCTCGGTGTCGCATCAAATCGATGGTTGAGCATCCAATACCGTTTCGTCTCGCCCACTGGGGCAAATCGCCATCGTCTCCAGTGATCAAGTAAGGTTCAATTCCGCCCTCTTCTAATCGAGGTAAAATCTCTCTAAGATGGTCAGCCCCGCCCCCCCGGGCGGCCGACGCCATAACATGAACCACTCGCATAGGGCGGCTATGTCACAAGCTACTCCCAAAGAGCAAGGCTATTCTGGTAATCTCTTAGTCAACCGAAGGTACAAGCGAATAATGGCTTCGTGCCGTGCACCTTTGTATTTTCGCCAAAAACGCAGTTGACTCTCTCTATAATGTGATTCAGCGACCATCGGATTCGTGGACATACTGACCCCTCTCAGGTGAGTAAGAGTCACTCTTGGCTCGAAAAAAACAGGCCCCACCTCTTCCCGGAGTCTCAAGCAGAAGTCGATGTCCTCAAAATAGAGAAAAAACGACTCGTCAAACCCCGCAATTCTTTCAAAATCGCTGCGCCTCACCAATAACGCTGACGCCGCGACCCAACTCACCTCCCGTGGTTTTCGCAGGTACCACGTCATGAATCTAAGCAGGAAACCCCGCCCTTTATCGAATTGGGATTGCGTCCACTTTCGAAAGAGTTCGTTGATATAGCCAGGGTGCCCTCCCACACTCAGTTGCAAGGCCCCCTTTTCATCCACTTGCCGAAACCCCATCGCGGCGCAACCACCATGAGTTCTAAAAGAGCGTATCGCGTCCGAGAAAAAACCCTTCGAAACTTCGCAATCGGGATTCAATATAAACACCAATTCGCCGACGCTTTGTGCAACGCCGGCATTAACCGCCGCACTAAAGCCCTGGTTCCGGCTGAATTGAATCCAGTTAATACCGGAAAATTGCGCACGACAATCTCTCACCGCCGGGTCGGAGGAATGATTATCCACCACTGTTACACTCGCCCGATTAGCCAATTCACCGCCACGCAAATCCGCCAGGACACTAGCAATGCAATCCCGAAGGATTGTGCCAGCATTGTAGCTAACAATAACGACAGAGAGTTCCATTTTGAGAAATTGACGTACTAGGCTTTAGCACTAAGAAACTGGACATCAGCCCATGGGATCTGCGCCCGGCTCCCACCCCAGGAAAGAATCCATTTCATAGTCATCAGACTTCCCACGCATCTTGGTTAGCCCCGTGACCTCGACCTGGCGAACCCGTTCTCGGGTTAGGTTAAGAATCTCTCCCACCTCTTCAAGAGTAACGCCCCCTCGCTCAGCAACATCCAACGAACACGTTTCTTCGAGTTCCCATACTTCCACGTCCGGAAAATTCATTTTGATCGATCCCGTTTCCGGGTTCACATCAAGGTAAAGGTGATATTTACAAGCAACAAACAAGCATGGACGAACCGCACTCTGACATTCGGTTCGGTTATTTGGCCTAGCATAGGGAATAATCTCCAAGCGTTCTCCCGCTCGTTGACGCCGTCGCTCTTCCCTTTGAATATCCCGGCGAGACATCGTTTTGGGCCGACTACGGCTCAAATCTCGCTCCCCAATTTCCATCTTCTCGGCACGCGCATCCCGTGAAGCTTTAATAGTCATAATATCCTCCTTCTTTCCAAGGCCCTCCAACCTATGGAAAAAAACAAGCAACCCTCCGCCATGAGTCGCTCGCAATTAGCTTACCGCCCCCTAAGAACAAAAGCCTGGTCCAGGCGATTGTCGGCCCCCCCAATGCGGGTCGCAAACTCCTCTAAATACTCTATTTGCCGATCAACTGACCGGCGATGTTTTTCGAGCGACCGTGCCAGTTGGGCACGCGCTCTGTCTTCTTTTTGGTCAATCGCTTCCTGAAATCGTTCAAGTACCTGTTCGGAGACTCTTCGAAGTCGCTGGATCTCCCCAGACAATCCTATGTCTGAATTCCTGATCTCTTCAAGGGTAGCCCCCTTTTCAAGAGCCTTCTTAATGTCATTAATTAATCGGACAATCTCAACAGGATAAAGCCCACTTGAACCCTTATGACGTCCCCGAGAGCCTACTCGCTTAGATTTGGGTAAGAGCTCCAATTGAACGTATTTTCGAAGCGTTGCTTCGCTAAATCGTTCACCACGAGCCTTAAATAGTTCAACTACCACCCCCGAACTAATTCCCTCTCGATAATCTCGTTCGATCTGCCTGATCTCTGTAGCGGTCAAAAGTGACATACTCTATTGGATATATTCTCCTGGGTGGAGAGTCAATAATATTTTTAATAGATCCATCTTAATATACTGCACTAAAGAGACTAGATTGAGCATAAAAGTACGGGATGAGCTCGCTTGTGTCAAAAAGAGAAACAAAAGACCGAACGGAAAACTAAGCGGCCGAACACCACTAAGCACTTATCGCTTTACTTATTTAACTGCTTTTTCTTGATGAACTATCTCTAGAGTACCAACCCAATTTTCTTTCACACGTGGCGCCTCATGAGAGTGCTCAACATCGCTTAACGCGAAAGAATGAGACGCCACAATAACATAAGCCGTACCCCAAAAACCAGTTCCAATCTTATCGTTTGCAACCACCCAGCGAACCAGACCCGTCTTACATTCTTGAGACTGTGTAGAACCCACCCCTGCAATGGAATCTCCCTCAACACCCACGATCATACAATGGTAGTTGCCAGACACAAGAAATCGTATTTCTACTCCGTCCTTTGTTCGTCGAGATTGAGC
>CAXGXL010000498.1:0-3580 GCA_964013555.1 uncultured bacterium | reverse complement strand
GCTTCGAACCTCCAGTCGGTCGTAATCAAATATCGCGGTATGCCAATCTGGATGATAGCCCCGCCTTGGGTCGGCATGTTCAAACAAAGCCGTTCCATCAAAATCAGCTAGCCCATGCGGATCGAAGGGAAAGTGGCCAGGAACCCAATCAAGTATAACGCCAATGCCATTTTGGTGAAGCATATCGATTAGAAACATCAACTCCTGGGGACAACCAAAACGAGACGTCGGTGCAAAATAGCCCGTTACTTGGTACCCCCATGAACCATCAAATGGGTATTCAGTAAGAGGTAAGAACTCAACATGAGAAAACCCTAACTCCCGAATATGGCGCACCAGATTTTGAGCGGCACCTCGGTATGAACAAGAACTTGTGCGATCTGGAAGATGCTTCATCCAAGATCCGAGATGCAATTCGTAAACTGATAGAGGCTGGTTCTTATAATCTAGAAGGCCACGCGCCGAGACCCATTGGTCATCGCTCCATTGGTAATCGAGGCTCCTTATTACTGATGCAGTTTTCGGAGGGACTTCGTGTTGATATGCAAACGGGTCCGCTTTTTCAATCGAGCGCCCGTCGTGGGTTCGAATGTTATACTTATATAGCTGACCTTCACCCAAGCCCTCCACCGTGCATTCCCAAATTCCAGATTGGACCTTGCACAGATGGTTTGCCTCTATATTCCAACCGTTGAAATCACCAATTACCGAAACCCGTGCGGCGTTAGGTGCCCACAGCCGAAATAGAGTAGCCACTTTACCGCCATCGTATTTAATATGCGCCCCAAGGCACTCAAAGAGACGACAGTGAGTACCTTCATGAAAATAATAACTGTCCTCTAAATTGGCAGGCCGACCTGTCACTATTTCCTTCCCCTTTTTAGTAACTCCTGATAGAGTCACTAATCAATAAGGCACTTGTCTGTCAAGGAGGTATTCGCTAACAAGAACCTGGTCCCGGAATTGCGCGGGATCCCCAAAAGGAATTTTGGCATGTCATTACAAAACAGAATCGTCGAGTGTATGACGGAGTTTGGCTTTACCGGTAGCGAGGCAAAACTCTACTTGGCTCTGCTAAAAAAGCAGCCCGCTACGGGGTACGAATTGGCTGCATCATCAGGCGTACCACGCTCAGCCATCTACGCCCTACTGAAACGCCTTGAAGAGGCAGGGCTCATCAACGCAGTTCAAGCCAAGCCAGCGAAATACCTCGCCTTAAATCCGGATCGGCTGGTCAACATGCTCGAGGGCCGCCTGCAAACCAACTTAAACTCTCTCCAAAAGAGCCTAGAAAACTGGACCGAGGACGACTCTTCAAGCCAATTTTGGCAATTATCTAGCTATCGAACCATCATTGAGCAAGTTCATCAATTTATTTCATCCGCACAGAGATCCATTGTGGCTTCTTTATGGGAGCAAGAGGCACACCAACTAAAAGGGCCCCTAGCCGAAGCGAGCGAGCGTGGGGTTAACGTCACGCTTTTCTCTTTCACCCATCTGCCCGATAAAATCGCCACTACCTTCTATTGCTACGGCATCGACGAATCCCAACTGGAGGCACACTGGCAACGGCAGCTCTTGATGGTTATCGATGAGAAATGGGGTATTTTTTCTCAAACCTCCAAAGACGATAAAGACGATAAGGCACGGGGAATTATCACAGAAGATAGCGGCCTGCTCTCAATGGCAACAAACAACATCATCCTCGACTTAACACTCTTCCAACAAAGAACTGGCATAGACACCCAAAAGACGATCAAGTCCTTAGAATCCAAGTTTGCCCCGATCGATCAACTCCTAAAATCTGCGCAACCCAAATCCCGTCGTTCTCGAACGACGAAGGCAAAGAAAACAAATAACCTCAATTCTAGACGCCGCTCATCGCCCTAAGAAGGGTATCGGCAACCGAATTCCCCTCCCGCATTTTATAATGCGGAAAGGGCCCCAACCGCTCAACAAAGAATCTATGGGAGTGGTTTCTCAGGGTCATTCATGTCATCGATGTCTCGTTCTTCCGGTTCCCAGCTTCCATCAATAACGTCATCATAAGTTTCATCTTTCCCTTGGCAACTTAACTCTTCACTCCATTCATAGGTGTAAATGTAATCCTCCTCATGGGTTTCTTCGCCGCCAATGACGCCACACTCAGCTCCCCTAATAACTCTATTTTGTACCGGGTAAGAATTATAAGACGAATGCTTAAACATGACGCCAAAATAGTCTGTCTCGGAGTGCTTCGGATCCGCAAGGCTCAGCGGATCGTACACGGTATCCCAATTCTCAGTGGCGCATACCTCTGAACCCACGTCTTTCTCGCCCGCTCGGAGTTGAACAAACCAAAGGTGGACTTTTCCGGCACCGATCACCCAATCGTAGGTGTTGCCATCGTCGTTGCCGGTACTGTCGGCACCCCACCCGGTGTTAACGTAAATTTGCGCCGGGGAAACGGTGTCATCGTATCCAACGATGACGCCATAATGGTCAATGAAACCAAAATCATCGCCCCCACCACCAATTCCACCGCCGGCAGATTCGTTGATGTCATACCCTAAGATTATCGGTCGTCCTTGTTGAACGCTGGATTTAATTTGCTCAAATGCATCATCGGTTTCATCGCTATCATCGGTCACTTCGAGGTGCGTAATATTCGCACTATAGCCCGAATCGCTTAGAAAATCCTCCATCCCAGGCTGCACCTTCTTCATTAAGGTAGGAGATGCATTTTTACGGACCCAAGTATCTAGGTAGTCAGCCATGTCTTCGACCATAATGTCCCAGGCGATTTCTCCAGAGCCGTTTTCATAGTCATCTGCTAAGCCGGTCCAGCCAAGTGAATGGTACCACAAGAAGAGAGAAGAAAGTGCAACTGGGCCACACCCAATCGGATACTTTTTAGTTCTCTTTGGCTTCGTATCGTATTGAAAAAGAACCGGGACTCCTCGAATGAGAGTTGGATAGACCGCATCCACGACGGTTCTCGTTGAGTGCCGCTCCTCCGTGAATTCGCACGTGCATGAACTTACGCAATTAGCGGAGTCAGCCTCGTACTCTTCCAGCCCACAACAGTCGTTGCACGATCTAGCTTTTACCACCCGGCCATCGACGAAAGTTTTCGTGCAAGGGAGGGTACTGCTAGCCAGAGTCCTTCCCGGGTGGCTAGTGAGAAGCTCGTAGCGCCCTACGGCTGCTTCAAATTCGACAAAGGGCGACGATGCCGCCTTTACACCTGTGGTTAATGCCAAAAGAGAGACAAGGCTAAGGGCTATGCCCCAATAAGAGAACTTTTCAGATAAAGCGAGCATGGTTGTATCCTCCATGGGTGTAGGTGGTTGTGTGGGTTGAACCCATTGAGGAATTGAAAGTTGCGTGAGAGAACTCACACTTAATGAGTAAACAAATAGCAGTAACGTTTTTTTGCGACGTAGCTCACATTGACATAACGAATAAGGTCGAATTCCTGGTAGCAGATCCTTTTTTTCAGCTAACCCGATTTATACCCTGATTATTCGGGTCTTTTTCCCAACCGGCACCACCCGGCGAAACAAGTCGTTTTGGGTTTCGATTACTAGTTACGATGATA
>CAXGXL010000497.1:0-3581 GCA_964013555.1 uncultured bacterium | reverse complement strand
TAGGCCAAGGCAAAGCCGGCAATTTCTTTTTAGAGGCGGGCGATATTGTCTACATTCCAGAAAGTCTTTTCTAATTGATAATAACAAGTTAGAAGATCTTCCGCTTTCCTGATCCCATAGCCTTCTTCGTCAACGCTCTAATGAGAATACCGCACGATATGCGGATAAGAGGATTGTTGCCCCCTAATTTTGCAGGTATAGGAGCTCACCTTATTTGATGGGATGAACAACAAGTGACACAGACACAACCATTTCTTAGTAAAATCCAGAAAAAAGACGCCACCATTGGGGTCGTCGGCCTTGGTTATGTAGGCCTACCGCTTATTTTAACCTTCGGGAAAAAGAACTTTAAGCTCATTGGCTTTGACATCGACTCCAATAAAATCGATGCACTCAAAAGTGGCCAAAGCTACATCAAACACATTGATAGCGAACGAATCGCCCAATTGGTGCGTTCAGAGAAATTTGAACCGACTTCAGATTTTTCACAGATCCGAAAATGCGATGCCATTTTGCTCTGTGTCCCTACTCCCTTAAACGCTAATCGCGAGCCCGATATGAGCTATATCGAGAGCACTGCCAATTCGATAGCTCCGCACCTGCGTCCAGAGCAGCTCATTGTGTTGGAATCAACAACCTACCCAGGGACCACCACCGGCCTTCTTCAGAACCTTCTCGAAAGTGGTTCCAACCTCCAAGCGGGGAAGGATTTTTTTCTCGCTTATTCTCCTGAGCGTGAAGATCCAGGCAACCCCGATTTTGACACCAAACTCATTCCGAAGGTCGTTGGCGGCATCAATGGGGCAAGTACCGAAGTTACCGCCGCTTTGTACCGTGCTGCTCTTGACGAAGTCATTGCCGTTTCATCGCCCGAAATCGCAGAAATGACCAAATTACTCGAGAACATCTTTCGCAGCGTCAATATTGCATTGGTCAACGAGTTGAAAATTCTCGCCACCAAGATGGGGATCGATGTGTGGGAAGTTATCCAAGCCGCCAGTACCAAACCCTTCGGCTTTATGCCTTTTTACCCGGGCCCGGGGCTTGGTGGACATTGCATTCCCATCGATCCATTCTACCTTACCTGGAAAGCTCGCGAGTACAACTTAAACACCCGCTTTATTGAGCTTGCCGGTGAGATCAATACCGCTATGCCACAATTCGTGGTTGAAAGAACGAGCCAAGCCCTCAACCAAGCCAAGAAACCCATCAACGGATCTAAAATTCTTGTTTTGGGACTTGCTTACAAAAAGAATGTCGACGATCTACGCGAATCTCCCTCGTTTCCGATCATCAAGATGCTTCAAGAACGGGGCGCCGAAATAGCCTATCACGATCCATTCGTTCCAAAGACCCAAGAAACGCGAACTCATAATTTGCATATGGAATCGGTCGCTTTAACTGACGATTTATTGGGGTCCGTGGATGCAGTTCTGATCGCCACCGATCATGACGAAATAGACTATTCACGAGTGGTTCGCCTAGCGCCCATCACAATCGACACGCGCAATGCCACCGCCAACGTTACCGAATTTCGAGAAAAAATAGTCAAAGCGTAAGTAAAAGAGGCTGAGCTTTACCTCTTTAATAAGACTTGGCAAAGACCACTCGCTGAGTTGAGGGTGCTCCGGTAACCATACACCGGCCTGCCTCTTTCGACCCCTCTAAGGGAATACAGCGAATCGTAGCTTTGGTTTCCTCTTTGATTTTGGCCTCAGTTTCCATGGTTCCATCCCAATGAGCCCAAACAAACTTGCTCTCGGCCCCACTAAAAATCTCACGAAAATCGTCGTAGGAGTCCACCTCAACCGTATTATCATCGAGTCGCTTTTGCGCGGCACTCAAAAGACCGGTCTGCATTTTATCGAGTCGCTCTAAAATATTGTCCGCCAAGCCATCCAACGTAGCCGGTTCTTTCCCTTGGGCAATACGTTCTTTGAGCATAACTTGATTCTTGTCCAAATCTCGTTGGCCTAATTCCAGACGAATAGGCACCCCTTTTTGCTCCCACTCAAAATACTTAAAGCCTGGTTTGTATTCACGAGTGTCGAAAACCACGGAAATTCCCTTCTCGCGCAAACCTGCAGCTACTTTCTCTCCCGCCTCTTTTACCGCACCTTCGTCAGCGCCCTTCCCAAAGATTGGAACCAAAGCCACCTGCACTGGAGCCAATTTGGGTGGCAAAACCAATCCATTATCATCAGAATGAGTCATAATCAGACCACCGATGAGGCGGGTTGAAACCCCCCAACTTGTTTGCCAAACGTATTCAGTACTCCCTTGCTTACTCTGGAACTTGACATCAAATGCTTTTCCAAAGTTCTGCCCAAGGTCGTGACTGGTTCCGGCTTGTAGCGCCTTTCCGTCTTGCATCATTGCTTCAATGCAATAGCTCTCGAGAGCTCCCGCAAATTTTTCGCTCTGGGTCTTAAGTCCCCTAATTACCGGCATTGCCATCCACTCTTGCGCAAATTTCGCATAGATGTTGAGCATCCGAATAACTTCTTGTTTTGCTTCTTCGTGATTCGAGTGAGCTGTGTGGCCTTCTTGCCAGAGAAATTCACCCGTGCGCAAAAACATTCGAGTGCGCAGCTCCCAACGCATTACGTTGGCCCATTGATTAATCAACAAAGGTAGATCTCGATAACTCTCTATCCAACGAGAAAAAAAGTGCCCGATGATCGTCTCACTGGTGGGGCGAACAACATATGGCTCATCAAGCTCTTTTCCACCGGCATGAGTTACTACCGCAAGCTCTGGAGAAAAACCTTCGACATGCTCCGCTTCTTTTTTAATGAAGCTCTCCGGGATCAACATAGGAAAATAGGCATTTTGATGCCCAGTAGCCTTAAACATATCGTCCAGCGCACGCTGGATCTTCTCCCAAATAGCATATCCGTGGGGCTTGATTACCATACACCCTTTGACGACTTCAGCCGGTTCGGCCAGTGAACCTTGACGAATCACATCAAGATACCATCGAGAATAATCTTCGGAACGTGGGGTTATGCGCTCTGCTTTTTTGGACACGGTTGGCTCCTCATATCATGAACCAGGAGCTTCTACCCAAGACCCTCTCAGGGAGCAAGGGGAGATTCACTTGAAAAATCGAGCTTTTTACGGAGAATTGTCCATACACACGCAGCCAAGCGCAACGTTACAGTATTGCTCCACCCCACAAGTTGGCTGGCAAAGACAAGATGGCACACAATAAACCTCAAATTCTCCGCTTTGTTCGTTCTCACTGCATCCTAGGGTCTCTCCTTCGGGACAACAGACTTCATAGCCCAAGCCACAAGATCCGGCGTCATCCCAAATACAACTCTCCTCTTCGTTGCAGGACCCAGCTTCCAAATCTCCACAGGCAAGCGCCTCCCTATCCCACTGTGTACAACAAGCCTCGGCGAGCGCACACGCCTCAACATTTTGGCTGAGGGTAAAGCCTCCATCGCAAGTCTCGATGGGCTCGCATGCACATTGATTCGAACAATTAAATCCGATTGGACAGGAATTTTCTCCATCCGGCAAACAAATAAAATCCTCCTCTTGAGCACATTGGCACGAATCATTGATGGGGGAGC
>CAXGXL010000496.1:0-3590 GCA_964013555.1 uncultured bacterium | reverse complement strand
AGGCTCGAGGTATGACGAATATGGTAAAGTTAACTTTGATGCCCTAAGTGATTGAATTTAGGAAACCTATTTTTAGATATCGCTCGAAGCTCCTGCACTTTTTCGAGGTATTCCGACGCGGAGGGGGTTTGCGTGGGACCGGATTGACATGTTATCTCCGTGTGGAGTTTTCGTCGGTTGATATGGTTGAGTTGGCGATACGGAAGTAAATATCCAGTTAGAAATGGTTTAGGGGAAAAAAATGAGTGGGCAAGCTCACGACCACCAAGAAATAGTTGAAGAAGTGAAGGCGTCGAAGCACCAAAAGGTCAAACTTGCGGTGGTAGACATCGATGGAGTTTTAAGAGGAAAGTACGTCAATAAGGCAAAATTTCTCTCAGCTGCTGAATCTGGTTTCGGTTTTTGCAATGTTGTCTTTGGTTGGGATTGCGCCGATGTCTGTTATGACAATGTGGAGTATACGGGGTGGCACAGTGGCTACCCCGATGCGGAGGCTCGAGTAGATCTTTCGACTTTTCGCAAAGTGCCGTGGGAAGACGATATTCCTTTTTTCTTGGCGGACTTCCATGACGGCAAAGGAAATGGACTTGAGGTGTGTCCTCGCCAGCTACTTAAATCAGTAGAAAAAAAAGCGAATGAAGCCGGGTATTTTCCTAGTATGGGCTTCGAGTTTGAGTTTTTTAATTTCAGGGAAACGCCTCAAAGTTTGCATGAAAAAGGCTTTCGGAATTTGACTCCAATAACGCCGGGGATGTTTGGTTATTCTCTTTTGCGCGCTTCGCAAAACCAAGAGTTCTTTTCGGCGCTTATGGACGAACTATTGAAGTTCGGAGTGCCTCTGGAGGGACTGCACACTGAGACAGGCCCAGGGGTTTTAGAGGCAGCGATTTTATATTCGAGCTCTGTAGAGGCCGCTGATAGGGCTCTTTTGTTCAAATCAAGTACAAAGGAAGTAGGTGGGCGGCTCGGTATTATTCCCACGTTTATGGCTAAGATCAGTCCAGAGCTTCCTGGGTGCAGTGGTCATTTGCATCAAAGTATATGGACGAGCGACCGTTCAAGAAATCTATTCTATGACGAGAGTGACCCGCTCAAAATGGGAGAGGTCTTTAAGCATTACTTGGCTGGTCAGATGCACTGCCTTCCCGAAATCTTGCCGATGGTTGCTCCTACGGTTAATAGCTTTAAGCGTCTAGTAGAGGGGATGTGGGCCCCCACGAAGGTCACATGGGGAGCAGACAATAGAACGACAGCCTTTCGGGTTTTGCCGGGAAGTTCAAAGTCGACCCGATTAGAGACTCGGGTGATCGGATCGGACGTTAACCCCTATTTGGCTGGGGCGGCAGCAATTGCCAGCGGGCTGTATGGAATTGAGAATAAGCTCGAGTTATCGGATGAGCGGGTTACCGGAAATGGTTATGCGGTAGAGGACGCAGTTAGCCTGCCTCGAACGCTCTTAGAAGCTACTGAGAAAATGATGAATTCTAGCATCGCCCGTTCATTATTTGGAGACGCGTTTGTTGAACATTTTGGTAATAGCCGACTTTGGGAATGGCGCGAATTTCAGAAGTCCGTTAGCGATTGGGAATTAAAGCGTTACTTTGAAATCATTTAAAAGGAATTACAATGTTAGAATTTCCGATTGGTATTTCTCAATACTCATTTCCGACCCTTATTGATTTTGGAAATGGGGCACGGCGCAATATTGCGGGCTCTTTGTCGGAGCGTGGTTTGTCAAAGCCGATGATTGTCACCGATGAGGGTCTCGCAAACTTGCCTCCCGTAGAGGATGTAAGGAACTTACTTGAAGCTTCCCAAATGAGGGTGACGGTTTTTTCAGGGGTGGTTGGTAACCCGGTTAAGAGTCAAGTAAGCGCAGGAGTAGATGCCTATCGAGCATCTGGTTCTGATTGCATCGTGGCGTTGGGAGGTGGAGCTCCGGTTGATGTTGCTAAGGCAATTGCGTTGATGGCTCATCACCCCGGAGATCTCTTCGACTACGAGGATGGCAAAGAAGATGCACGAGTAGTGGATTTGGAAGTGCCTTACTTAGTGGCTGTACCAACCACCGCGGGAACTGGGAGTGAAGTTGGGCGAAGTGCGGTAGTTTCCGATGATGAAAGCCATATCAAGAAGATTATTTTTTCTCCTCGGCTATTGCCGCAGCAGGTATTTGCCGATCCGGAGCTGACTTTGGGTTTGCCGGCTAGCTTAACCGCTGCTACGGGGATGGATGCCTTAACGCACTTGATTGAAGCGTTCTTAGCTCCAGGTTTTCATCCTATGTGTGATGGAATTGCGCTTGAAGGAATTCGTTTGGTTACTAAGAGTCTCAAACAATGCGTTGATTATGGGTCGCGAGGCGGCGAATTAGACATGGACGACCAATCGAAGGTTGAAGAGATTCTCGCCGCTCGGGGATGGATGTTAAGTGCATCGATAATGGGGGCAGTAGCGTTTCAAAAAGGTTTGGGAGTGACGCATTCTTGTGCTCATGCTCTTTCAACGGTTTGTGATTTACACCATGGCCTAGCGAATGGAATTATGATTCCTTATGCGATGGCTTTCAACGAGCCAGAAGTTCCTGAAAAATTCGAACGGTTATCGGAGTTGGTGAAAGAAACTCACCCCAGCTTTTTGGCATGGCTTGAAGAGCTTCGAGAAGACGTTGGTTTACCTCAGTTTCTTGGTGACGTTGGGGTTTCGTTAGATAAGCTTGACGAGTTAGTGGAATGTGCGATGAAGGATCCGTGTCATCAATTGAATCCGCGTGTGGTCTCCCGAGAGGATATGAGGTCGCTTTTTGTCAGTGCTATGGGTCAACAAAAATAGGTTAGCTGAGATGGCAGATAAGACTTTACGGATAGGGTTTTCTGCATGTTTTTTTCATGCGGATCCAAAGCGGGCTCTATTTAAGGGAAAAACTCTTTTGTTTATGGAAGAGTCGATGGTCGAGTGGGCCATGGGGCATAATGCGCTTCCGATACTTTTACCTCAGCCCACTGCAGGATTTAGTCCTGAGAATCTCGTGGATGAGATTGATGGGCTCTTGCTTCAAGGAGGTGCTGATGTATGTCCTCGAAGTTACGGCGAAGAGCCGATGCGAAAAGAATGGAGTGGCGACGAGATTCGGGACCGATATGAAATTGCCTTGATTAGGGCGTGTCTTGAGAAGAATAAACCTATTTTGGCAATTTGCCGAGGAACGCAGATCTTGAACGTGGCTTTGGGGGGCAGTCTTTATCAGGATATTGGCACCCAGGTGAAAGGTGCTTTGGTCCATCGGGATTGGAACGTCTACGATGGGCTTCACCAGGACGTGGTTTTTGCGAAGGGGTCTAGATTGACGGAGATCTACGGTGGGGCCACTGGTGGTAGGATCAACAGTATCCATCATCAATCCATTAAAGATGTTGCTCCGTGTCTTCGTATCGAAGCGACAAGCCCCCAAGATGGTATCATCGAAGCCGTGTGTTTAGATGACTCACTCTCCAGCGAGGCTATTCATCAGGGGCGCTTTGCCTTAGGGATTCAATGGCATCCAGAGTTCATAAAGGAATCTGAGTTGTCTCTCTTAGATCCGAATCCTT
>CAXGXL010000495.1:0-3595 GCA_964013555.1 uncultured bacterium | reverse complement strand
AAATGAAAATGCCTCTGTGCGCAAAAATCCGGCACCGGTTGTCGACAAGCGGTGCTTCTTGGTTGTTAGTATGCATCATTGCCGTTAGCGTCTCTGGTGCAGCCACCAGCGTCATGGGGCAGGATTTAAATGCCCTAAAGGCCGCCTACGAGAAGCTACCCCCTGCACAAAAAAAAGCGCTTCAAAAGAAAGCACGCCAGCAATCTGGTGGGAGCTCAAAGCTACAATCTGAAGCGCCCCAGCAGCCCAAGGTAGTTATCCCTAAAAAAGCCCCTAAAAAAGTAAAAAAACTCGCGACCGAAACCAAATTGAAATTCAAGCGACGCTCTGCACTGTGGGGGAATTTATCTCCCTTTGGATACGAGCTCTTTGCCGGTACCCCAACCACCTTTGCCCCAGCAACCGACATTCCTATTCCGTCCACCTATATTGTGGGACCTGGAGACACCATCAACATCCTACTTTACGGTAAGAAAAATGAGGAATATCAATTGCTGGTGAGCCGCCGAGGTGAAATCGACTTTCCCGAGTTAGGCCCCATTGGAGTGTCGGGCCTGAGCTATTCCCAAATGTTGAATGTTCTCAAGAAAAAAGTTAGTCAGCATATGATAGGTGTAAAGCTGAACGTCTCCATGGGGGCTTTGAGGTCTATCCGAGTTTTCGTCCTAGGAGATGTTACTCGCCCGGGTTCCTACACGGTGAGCGCCTTATCTACTCTAACCAATGCTCTTTTTGTTAGTGGTGGAGTCAGTTTAAATGGAAGTCTTCGTAATATTTTGCTTAAGCGTAATGGACGCCTTATTAGGCGCCTTGACTTATACGACCTTCTCCTAAATGGTGATACCCGCCGCGATTCACGATTGCGCCCCAATGACGTGATTTTTGTGCCGCCGGTAGGACCTCGTGTAGGTGTCGCCGGCGAAGTTAAACGTCCTGGCATCTACGAGCTGCGTCGTGAAAAGACCGTAGAGGAGATTACAACCCTTGCAGGAGGCCTGCTACCAACCGCCTACCCGTCTGCTACCCAAATTGAGCGGCTTTCTGAAGACGATCAACGAGTGCTGGTGGATGTAGATCTGAGCCAGAAAGAGGCGAAAACAACCCCCATCGTTGAAGGGGACCTTGTGCAAGTGTACTCCATCTTGGACAAACTCGAGGGCACCGTGCTCCTTGAGGGACACATCGAGCGGCCGGGCCCGATTCAATGGAAAGAAGGGATGCGCTTAACCGATGTTTTGCCATCGATGGAGTCGCTCCTGCCTCAAGCTGACTTGGGGTATGTTTTAATTACTCGCCTCCTAGAGCCTGACCGTTCACTGAAGGCATTCTCCGCGGATCTAGAGCAAGCCCACCGCGATAAGGACTCGGAGGCCAATATCTTGTTGCAGCCGCGAGACACCGTGCGGGTGTTTGTAATCAATCAAAGCCGAGGTCCAAGTCTTGGCCCCATCTTAGAGCGTCTAAGAAGACAAAAGCGCTACGGCCAACCAGCGGATATCGTTTCGATCGAGGGGCATGTTTATTCTCCAGGTGGATACCCATTTCAAGATGGAATGACCTTAGGGCAGCTAATTAAAGCTGCGTCTGGCGTGATGCCTGAAGCAGTCCTGGATTACGGCATTCTCATTCGAGAGATTGATGCTCAAGGAACCATCAAGTCAATCTCCTTTTCTCTGGATTCCTACGTGAACAAATCGACACCCCAAAATGAGCTTACCTTGCAACCCCATGACCGAGTTTTTGTGTTTGCTAAGGAGGCAGATAGGACTAAGCGCTTAGAGTCCATTTTACTTCGATTGAATCAACAAGCCCGAACCGACATGCCCGCACAAATTGTTCAGGTGGGGGGCCTTGTTCGTTTTCCTGGCTTGTATCCCCTGACTGCTTCGATGAAAATCAGCGACCTTATTAGAGCCAGCGGTCAACTCAAAGAAGCCGCTTATACCCTTAGCGCAGAAATTACTCGGTACAGTCAAGATGCTGCGTCTAATCAAGTTGTCACCCATCTCATGGTTGATTTAGCAAAAGCATTGGAAAACGACTCCACAGCCAACCTAGAGCTAAGGCCCCGCGACTATTTGAGGATAAAAAGAATCCCCAAATGGAGAGAGATCCAAACCGTTCAATTAAGGGGCGAAGTGCGTTTCCCCGGATCTTATGCCCTTAATGAAGGGGAGACCCTTTCCGAGGTCATCAAACGCGCCGGAGGCCTAACCAAGATGGCTTTTGTTGGCGGTGCGGTTTTTGTTAGAGCTGGTTTAAAACAAAAAGAAGAAAACGAGCTTATGAGAATAAGGGAGTCGCTTGAAGCGGAGTTAAGTGTGCCAATGGTCGCTTCGGTATCTGGCGAAGCCTCTATGGCCGCTATGGCCAATGCTGCTAAAGCCCGAAGCCTCCTCCAAAGAGTAAGGGCTGCCAAGGCGCAAGGGCGTTTAGTCGTTCACTTAGAAGATATCTTAAGCGATGATGAAGTGGATATAACTCTTGCAGCAGGTGATAGCCTCTTCATTCCCCGGGCTCCCCAAGAAGTAACCGTTATGGGGGAGATTTATCGTCCAACTTCCCACCTTTGGGTGCGCGGGGTAGAAAGCGTAGACGACTATATTCAACGCAGCGGCGGGCTAACTGCTCAAGCAGATACCAGCAGGATTTATATTATTCGCGCGAATGGCTCCGTGTGGGCTACGGGGGGCGGAACCGGATGGTTTGGCACTTGGAATATGGATGTCCAGCCAGGAGACGTGATCGTGGTTCCTGCGGATACCGAATTTTACGATCCCCTCACCACTTTCGGGGAAGCAGCGGCCATCGTGTATAATTTGGCCGCTAGCGCAGCCAGTCTAAGAGTGTTGGGGCTTTTCTAGAAAAGTGGGTAGTTCGCCCCCCCCTCCACACACAAAGGCAACCCTTCTTACTAAGATGCTTTTAAGCTATATACCAAGGATATGGAAACAATAAGCTTTTCAAGTCGTAGCGAAAGGCAGCCAAGGTTGTGAAGTCGTCTAAAACTCGGCATATCAACTTCCGCTCGCAGTCCTATGGCAGGGTGATTGAGTTGGACCTCAAAAGTCCCAAGATGGCAAAGTAAGGTTTCTATTTGGAAAGACCCGTAAGACGACCTTAAGGCCACCTTCACTCTAAGGCAAAACTCGCGTTTCTCTAGGAACCTTTCGGTGTTTGTTGGCACTTAAGGAATCACTTGCGTATGGGCCTTCATGCTAAAGTGGTTGTCACAGTAAAAATTGTAATAACAGGGAACGGTTAAGGTGACTTCGACGGCACCGCCGGTGGGAGTAGGCGCGCCGTGAGCGGGTTTCGAGCACTGGACCATCACAGGATGGCTTCCGCCGATTTCGATGTCGACGGTTTTCTCCGCTTTAACGGTGGCGCATTTAGGTTCGTAGGGAGCTCCCGAAAATGGGTTGGAGCAAAGGGCAATAGAAATGGTTTCGGTTTCGCTGGTTTTGTTCACGTAATCTTCGGCGCTGCAGCCAGCTGAATCGCTTTGAGAAGGGGGGCTACCTTGGCACGAACTATTCAAGTTGGTTTCGCCAGCGGCGCGCACCGTGAGGCCTTCTTCGCAGTTGTTATCGTT
>CAXGXL010000494.1:0-3633 GCA_964013555.1 uncultured bacterium | reverse complement strand
CGGAACGTTCCATTCTTTTTGCGTCCGCGTTTTTGCTAGGCTGGTCTATTGCTGAACCGCTGCTCTCTTTCTCTTCTAATTCACTGCTAGAATCGTTTTTGTCTTTTTCTTGGGCTGCCTCCGACAAAATTCGGTTAAACTCATCGGCTTCATTTCCATCCGTTCGGGCCTGTTCAGCCCCTTGCCCGGTGGAGTTCGTTACCTTGCTCACATCGGCGCCACAAATTTCAAGTTCGTTCATCTTTTTACCCCACCTGAGTTCCAATCTTTCGCTGCCCGAGCCGCTGCGGTCTGTGCCGACGTTTTTGCCCGTTCCAGCCTAAGCATTAATAAAGCCGCTGTGTCTGGCGGCATCTCTGCCAAAAGTTTCCCCACTCGTTCCGGCGGAACCCGCTGAAGAAGCCTCGTCGCGAAGCGTTGGTCCGCTTTCTCCAGAATGGGGGCTGCCTTGCGTGCGGATAAAGTCATCAGGGCTGCAACCAGGCGGTTGACCCGTTCCTCTTGAGCTTCCCTTTCGGCCGCTCCTATTTCCAAACGCCGCTCCAAGCCGTTGAGACGAGAGGCGAGAGCGTTGAATTTTGCTTCCAGCTGCCCCTCTATCTCTCGCAAAACCAATTCCTTTTCTTCCAGTAAGATCTCCCGTTTTTTCAACTTAGCTGCTCGCTTTTTAAGCGCATCGTAAAGTTGGTACTCATTCACATCGAGGGGAGTGCACTCCTCTGCCTCCTCTTCTCCGAGGTACTCCTCTTCTTCACCAGCCCGCTGTTCAGCCTCGGTAGGAGGTCCTTCTAATTCCAGGGGGTCGCCCCCAGGAGTGTCATCTTTTGGAATGACCTCGCGCTCCACGGGTTCATCATCCGGTTCTCCCTCCCCCTTGGGAGCGGCGTCTTTTTGAGCTTCTGGCGTTTCTCCGGCATCCATCGCTTTCTCTGTTTGGCCTGTACCTGGTTCCTGGGCAAAGACACCAAAAGAAATAAAGATAGACATGCTCAAACAAAGGCATCCCATAACTTTAATCAACGCGGTTAATCCCCGCCTGGACGGTTTCATCGCTTTGCCCATATTGCCGCATTCCATTCGTCTAATTGCGTCTGTTCCCGTCGACGCTCCTTCCGTTTGTCTCGGTTCAGGGACCGCTCCAATAGTTTCTCGGACTGTTTTCGCTGATAAACCCGCTCTTCGTATATTCCTTCTTGTCGTGCCCGCTCGCCCTGAAAGTACTCCAGCGCAAAAGCTGTGGAGAGTGCCGCACGTTCGGCTAACTCCACAATTGCGAGCGACATTTTACCATCCAACTGACCACTCGCCGACTGTCGCTGCAATTGGGCCAATGCATTTTGTCCTTGCACAATTTGCTGATTGACTTGTGCTAATTTCACCTTCTCCTGCCGCTCTTGAACTTCTCTTATTTTCAAGAGGTTTCTTATTGAACGCTTCTTCATGACCTAACACCCCCTGCCGTGGGGGAAGATGAAACTCGTTTGCGGTCTCCAAGATCCCCTTTTAAAGCGAAAGGCTGGGCCAAACGAATCAGTTGCTCTTCGGTTACTTCGGGAGGGCTCTTGGTGGTCAACGGCTGCCTTAAAAAAGTTCTGATCTCGGGTTCTTTAGCCAGTGCGCGGTCTAATTCAGCATCCGCCCCTGGCCGGTAGGCCCCCACTGCCACCAAATCGCGCGCATCCTCTATTCGCCCCATCCAGCTCCTAATTCGACGAGTCGAGCCAAGCAGATTTGCTGGCATGAGTTGTGTTTCTAACCTCGACAAAGATTGCAAAACATCCACCGCGGGAAAATCCCCGCGCGACGCGAGTTCTCGGGATAATACAATATGGCCATCAAGCAATGCTTTGGCTGCATCCGCAATGGGATCCGTTAAATCGTCTCCCTCTGCAAGAACGGTATAAAGTCCCGTGATGGAACCACCGCGGACCGAAGGGCCAGCCCGCTCAAGGAGTTTCGGGAGCATGGCAAAAGAACTAGGTGGGTACCCCTTGGTGGTTGGCGGTTCACCTGTAGCTAGACCCACCTCTCGTTGCGCCATTGCAAAACGAGTAAGGGAGTCGACAAAAAGAACCACCTTTTTGCCTTGATCCCGAAAATATTCGGCAATCGTCGTCGCTACGAAAGCCGCTCGAACGCGCTCCGGCGGCGGGCGGTCGGAGGTGGCGCAAACAACGACAGAACGTTGAAGAGAATCACCAAGAACTTCTCGGACAAAATGACCTACTTCGCGGCCCCTTTCCCCTACCAATCCTAAAACTGCCACATCCGCTTGGGCGAACTTAGCGATCATACCTAGAAGGGAGCTTTTTCCTACACCGGCGCCTGCAAAAATACCGAGTCGCTGACCAATCCCGCAGGGAACAAAGGAATCTAAACTCTTGATGCCGAATGAGAATCGATCATTGATAGGGGCGCGTTCATAGGGTTCAAGGGGATCCGAATAAACGTTCCGTCTTTCGCCTCTCGAGATGGGTCCCCCATCATCGATCGGCTGGCCCAAACAATCTAAGACTCTTCCCAACACAGAATTCCCGATTTCGACGCTGGCTGCACCACCGGATGGCACCATCCTATCGCCTACTCGAAGGCCTGAAACCTGGCCATAGGGAATAAGTACCACCTTGTCTCCCTTTAGGGCTGCAACTTCAGCTCTAATCGCCCCATACCGGCTATAGAGAGTGTAGAGGTCACCAACCCCCGCCCCTGCGGCATTACCCTCGACGAGCATTCCCAAAACCTCGGTCACCCGTCCCTCCAACGAAGGTAAGTGATAAGGCACACGGGAGGCGTAGGTGCGCAGTGAAGGGTTATTCCACATCGTCTGGTCCCTCCTCGAATTTTCCTTTATGAGATTCTGTTCTAGCTTCGGGACCCTCGTCACTTTCCCCGTCCGTGGTCTTCACTCCCAACTCCAAGGTTTGGCTTTCCCAGCTTACTTCCTCGCGGTGTGTGTGGGGGGCTGCTTCCTCTTTTAGCTTGTTCAGCACTAAGGGATCTTGCACTAACGGTGCCTGATCGGCGCTGCGGGAGAATTCACGCTCTGTGGCCGGCCTAATGACCGACTTTTCATCTAACAATTGCTGCGATATGTCTGTAATTCGCCGGTCGAAACTAGCGTCGATCCGGCCCATGGAGCATTCTGCGACAATGCCACCTAAGGCTAAGTCCGGATCTGCAACCAAACGAACTTGGGTTTCCTCGCTTACGCAGTTCGGATACTTCTCCCGAACCGCCACTAAATCATCAGGGTTTACCCTAAGCGTAATAACATCCGCACCCCGCAGCTGCCCCAGGCAGTGGACCGTCATGCTTTCAGTAAAATTTCGCCGACTTTCGGCATCATTACGCACAGCCTCTCGAGCGATTAATAGGGCTAGGTTCACCACATCCAACTCGGCCTCCTCGAGCATCCTAAGGCGCTCCTTCTCTAGAGTTAATATGGAAGCCTGGTAAGAATCTACAATCGCGTCAACTGCCTCTTGGGCCTTCTGAAGGCCTGCCGCATACCCTTCTTTATGGGCGTCTTCTCGAATTTTCCGCAGGGCCGCTCCAGGATCTGGCGGCGGAGCCTCCTCGGGAACAAGAACTTCAAAAAGAGGCTTGCATTCCTCATCAAGCTCTTCTCCCCAA
>CAXGXL010000493.1:0-3651 GCA_964013555.1 uncultured bacterium | reverse complement strand
GCAAGGTGCCAGGAGACACCACTACCATGAGACAAAATAGAATATTCTTTCCTTTAATCCCCAATTCAATCAAACAACTCTTTTTACTGGTACTAATGAGCTGGTGCGTCGCGGGCTGCAATGCCCAAACAACATCAGAACCACAACAAATGCCCGGGGCGATGTTATTAGGCCTTGAAGGCGATGCCACTCTAGAATCCTGCCCCAACGGAGGCATCGTTGTAACATCGGGAAGCGATGCCAACCAAAATGGTGTCCTAGATTCAGACGAAATTTCAGGTCGGCAAACCCTTTGTCACGGTGAAAAGAGCGATCCTTGCACCGTGGAAAACCATCCCGATGGCGGCTACCTTATAACGTGCGTCGGCAGCGAACCGGTTCATATCCAAAATGGAACCAATGGAACCAATGGAACCAATGGAGCCGATGGAGCCGATGGAACCGATGGAGCAAATGCCGACTGTTATGGTGTTGAGCCACTGGCAATCAGCACTATTACCGGACTCGAGGGAAAAACCTATTGGAACTTGAAAAAACGTCTGCAAATCCAAACCAACGCCACTCGCCCGGTGACCTATTCTTTTTCTGGGATCATGCTAGCGACTCCCGTAGCGGACGCCGCAGGTTCATTCGACGCGAACTTCTTTGCTCAAGGTTCCTATTCAGTGATTGCCACCGATGGATGTAGCACAGCAATACAATCGTTTGTGGTGCCCGAAGTTGCCACCGCAGAAGCTACAGTCCATGTACTTAACCTTCGTGTGCCCACCAATAATCAAGAAATGTGCGCCTACTTCAATTTACCCAAAGTCAACTACCCCACCGATAGCCTTGCGCTGGCTTCGTTTACCGCCCAACGCATGGTCGAGTCTTGTTATGCAGATCTTGGATCCCCAAAAATAAATACCACGACGGTTGCGGCAGGTACCCTTGACTTAAGTGCCTTTGAATCAATTCCCAACGCCGATGCCCCCACCTTGGTAAACTTGGAATCAGTCCCCCTCAAACCCGAAGAAAATTATCTATTAGCCCTTTACGAGGATGCCCAAGGGCGCCCACAACTTTCGTTATTGAATATGCAAGCTGAGATCCCTTCGCCCTTAGAGACCAAAAATTACCTTCGCTATATTAACCTCGATAGCTCCACCCAAACTCTCGACCTTGAACTAAACTCTCAGGCCGCCAATGCCGTTCACCGGTTAAGCGAGGCGGTCCCTTACGGCGCAGCAGGCAACAGTCATACCATTGATCACGTGCCAGGAGGGTTCGACCAGCTCACCACCAACAGTGCCTTGGCCAACGATGCAGCAAGAACCAATAACTTTGGGAGGGTGTCCCTCAATGGGGGCTCGCAAGTGGATTTGATTCAATTTCACGATGGCACCCAGGCCAGAGTCCTCGTTTTTCAAAAAAGTAGGCAGGCCCTTGAACATGACCCCGAATATTTCGAAGTATCCGTGTGGGCCACAGTTTTAGGTGAAGCGCTTCCTCTACGCCGGGTGACCGCAATCAACCTCACCGGCCACGCCATCGACCAAAAGCGCGTACCGCTCCCCGGCAACGACAACCCCAGCAATGTAGAGAATAACTATTCCGACCACTGGGGTGCCGACGCCAAGGTCATCCTTTCAAAAGAGTTTTTTCCCGGTTCGGCGCGTCTTGAATTCTCTGGCAACGTACCTAGCCCGAGCATCGGCCTGACCATTCCCCAAAGCGAAGATCTGGTGCTTCTTTTTTCTTCCTCCAATGACACCCCTCAAGAGGTAAAATACACGGTCCTCCAAATGAACCCCGCCGACCTTCAAGGCGAAGGAGTTCACTCGTGGCGAATCACCAACCTCTCCAGTTCAACCCTTGAAGAAATTAAATACCGCGTCACCAATGATGTGGGAGATGGCCAGGCAATCAATCTACAAAATATAACCAGCGGCACCACCCAGGACTGGGCAACCCACAACCAACTTGTAGGCCCTTTTCAAGCAGACTTGTTCGCCATAGTGAATACCTCCGAATCCAGTGAGCTCAAGGGCTTCTCCCTCGAGCCTTGTTTTAGAGACAACAATTGCCACTTGGTAGTAACCGACAACACAAATGAGACCAATCAGAAAAACCTCATTACGCTCTCGTACAATGCATCCAAAAATTACCAAGTCTCGATCCAGGCGATTGAGACAAGCAGCAACGTCGCCCCCATTTTTGTGGCGAACTTCTACGACGATGGCAGTTCGAATACCCTCGAAGTCATGCAAACCAAACAAGCCATCGGGCCCCTAGAATTGGTAACTATTCCGGCTCGAGTCTCGTTTGCCGCCACACTCGTAGCCGGCGAACGAAGCGTGACCATACCGTTGCGTGATATGGCCTCCGAAGGTTATCCAGAGGGGGTCATCGTTTATGTTTGGCACGATATAAATGTGGAATCCGGGATCGCCTACACAACCGCTCCGGTTCCCTCGGCGAATGTAATTGGCGAGTCCCGAGCGTTGCGAGTTATTAATTTGGTAAATCATCAAGAGCTGGCCTTTGCGAACTTTCCTCAAGTGACTCCCACCAACATGAATTTTTCTCTTCAAGATAGCAGCACTACCTACGGAAGTATCGCAGCATCTGACTTGTCGTACCTTGGTCAACGGGATCCAAATAACTTCGGGTCTTTTTCAGATCTACCGACCTTTCTTATACCCTTGGATTCCGACTTAGAGGGCTTTGGTTATGCATTAACCGACGAATTGACAAATCAAGGCATGCAGGTAGGGCTACCCGATTTTGGTAAACCACAAGTGCTGCAATCAGACCTTATTCTCTACCGAACCATCGATGGAGAGTTTGCCTCGGGAACCGTTGACTTTGTTCGCAAATAAAGGTTTTCAATCGGCATCTTTGGGCTTTGGCTAGCCACCCGCTGGCATCCTCAGGGCCAAAGCCCAAACACGGGTAGAATTCTAGAACAAAACTCCTAAAGTACCAAGCTGTGGGAAAAGTGAGTAAAAAAGTACCCGGCGCACTCTTCCAGAGGCACCTCTTTCGGGTTAGAAGCCCCCATGAACGTAACGAGTGTATACGTCTGCGATGGCAAAGATTGCCGCAAACGCTGGCAAAAAGAGAAGCTCTCTAAAGTTCTTGATGATCTGGGAGTGGATTCAAAATCGGTGAAATGCCAGAAAATCTGCAAAGGGCCAGTGGTCGGCTTCAAGTTGAAAAATCAAGTCGAATGGTTCTCAAAACTTAGAGGAAAGGAAGGATGCAAAGCCCTTCGGCAAGCCCTTAAAGAAAACCAACCTAAAAAGATATGGACCCACCGAGAGAAAAAGCGTTCAGGTAAATTACGCCATTAGCTCTATTCTAGATCCCATCCAAAACGTCGTTAGCATTGCCAATGAGGCTAACTTACCTGCGTAGCAGCCCCGAACGTTGCTCACCGCGCTGACTAATAATTAGAGAGAGTCGACGGAAATCTCGACCCCTCCTGCAAACCTTAAAGTTTCCACGCTTTTGACGACGTCGACCCCCTCTGCTGCGGAGGTTAGCCTTAAGCCGTCGGAGATTGCCTCAACCACGTAATCCGCGCGTGGGCCACTAAAAATGGCGACATCAACGCCGTCCCCCCCTCAATATAGTCATCGCCAGGGCCACCGGTGATCTCGTCATCGT
>CAXGXL010000492.1:0-3651 GCA_964013555.1 uncultured bacterium | reverse complement strand
AGGAACAATGGGGCCGCGGGACCCTACTTTCGCCAAGATGGGGGAGCAATATGGTTGAATGGGTCTAAACTTGGGGGCGGCAAACTTCAGTCTAAAACTCCATAGGGGCTCCGCGAGTCATTTGAAAACACAATGAATTTAGTAGTTTAGTTCTTCTTGGGCGTTCTCAGGGCGCTTCTTCTTTTTTGGGATGGCTTTTTTCTTGCCCATTAGAGAATCCTGCGGGTCTTGATAATCAGTTCCAGCGCTCCCAGGCAGTCCTCCTAGGATGGCGGTCTTGGGTTGTTTGTTTAAAGTCATCATAACCGAAGGAGATAATTGATGCAGCGTCTACAACGGCTCATTGGTTCGTCCGCATTTCAAGCAAAGCCCAACTTCTTTTCGCCCTATGTTACGGTTTTTCTCTTGGCTTTGGTTCTAGCAAATCCGGCTAGGGGTGCCATGGGTATTTCGCGGATTGTGGGTGGGGTTCCTGCGACTCCCGGCGAGTGGCCCTGGATGGTGTCTTTGAGTGGAGAAAACAACGAGCATTATTGCGGAGCCTCTTTGATTGCACCGGGATGGGTTCTAAGTGCGGCTCATTGTTTTGATAATAATAGCCCCCAAGGTCTTTTTGTTCGTATTGGATTGCAGAATCAAGACGACACCGAGGGCGTCGAACGTATCGCGGTGACCCAAATTATTTTACACGAGCGCTTCAATGAAATGACCATGGACAATGATATCGCCCTGGTTCGATTGGGCCGAAACAGTTCCAAAACACCCGTAAGGCTTCTGACTTCAGAACAAGAACGAGCGCTGTTGCAAGATGGCACCCAAGCGGTAGTCAAAGGATGGGGCTTTACGTCCGACCCTAACATCAACGACGACGCCGAGGAATCTCATGCTTTACGTAAAGCCGTGATTCAAATTCTCGCAAGAGACGAATGCAACCAACGCAATCGATACGACAACGACGTTACCGAGAATATGATTTGCGCAGGCAATTTTGATGGTGGCGTCGATTCTTGTCAGGGAGATAGCGGTGGTCCTTTGGCCATTGAATCCGGGCGCCTGTGGTACCAAGTAGGGATTACTAGCTGGGGAGAAGGGTGCGCCGAAAGAAACTATCCTGGTGTTTATACCCGAATCGCGAATTATTCGCAGTGGATTGAAGACCAAATGGCACGGCCCTTTGACCCGACGAACGCCCCCATTGCAAACGATTCTGGGGCGCAAAACGAACCCGCAGAGCAAGAAGGCAATTCGCCAGAAGCCGAACATGACCAGAAGCACCCTGCGACTCTCTTGGCGGTGCAGGAAGAAGGCCCCGGGGTTAACTGTCAATACGGCGGACAGAAAATTCAAGCCGGCTTTGACGCTAACTTTAACGGTGAGCTGGATGCTGACGAAGTGGCCAAAACCGAGTATACCTGCCTACCAGGGGCACCTCGCCATACGGGGGAGCAAGCCGGGGGCTGCAATAGTCTGCCGCGAAGCTCATCGAACCTTTTGGTTTTGCTCTTTTTTCTTTCTCTCTCACGGGTGTTACGGCGTCGCAAATTGGCGTAAGCGATTCGGACTCTGGACATCGAAGAGTAAACTCTAGCACTTGTAGCCCCTTGGCGGTCAGCTCGGTTTGGGACGCGTAGCCTTTGGAGGCCTAAGTTAGGGAAAGAGAATCTGAATAAGTTGGGCATCGGGCTTACTCAACACGGGGGCCACATGGGTTTGATAAAATTGATGTCCCACCGGAAGTTCTGCGGCAATCTCAGCGGAGGTCCCAAGGGTGAATTCCCCATTGCCACTCATGCCTGGTTCTTTCTTATCGGCAATCACAAAATAGTCCCACTCCGCGAGAATCAACCAATACACGTATTCAGTAGCTAGAACCGTGTGGTAGCCTTCTGGGTCGTGTGCAAGAAGATCTGCATAACTAGAGATTTCGTAAATGCCTTTATCGACCGCTTCTTGCATGGCAAGTGTAAGTGGAGAGGATGTATCACTGAAGTCCCATGCATCGTGAAAGGCGAGCTTCATGCCTACCGCGGTAACCGTGTGTAATAGGTGTTCGAGTACTTCTCCAATTTGACTACCGCCCCCTTCGTTTAACTGCCAGATATAGTCAATGGAATGGTGTTGATAGAGGCCCCCGGGGCGTGCATTCATAGTGCCCGGGTAATTTTCGGGGCCCTGGAGGCCCACAAGTTGAAAGCAGTTTTGAGCTGCGGTGGCGGCAAGATAACGGGTCCGCATTTCAGAGTTGATGCTAGGTCCATCGACCAACATGGCTTCGTAGGCCTTCGTTACGTTGGTCAAAAAATCATGGGTTACTCCCACTCGCCCAAAAAAGTGAAGGCCACCGGCCTCGAGGGCTAGAGGAAATGTGGTGGCATCGTAGTTGGGATCAAGGTCGTCATTCGAGTTGGCTTCATTATTGGCGGGGTCCTCGCCTGGGCTTGGATCGGGCGGCGTGCTATCGTCATTGAGAGAGGGGGAAGCGGGCACTTGGTTGGAGGTCGAAGAGTCCTCGGTGTCGGCGCAAGCGCTGCACAGAGATAAGAATATTAATGCGGATAAATAGAATAGCTTCATGAGCTTGCAGCTCCTTTTTTCGTTTTGGCGTTTTGCTGGGCAGAAAACCTCTAACGTATATGGACTGCGCACTTGTTGGACCCGCCGACATGGCTGGAGGGAAAGATGTATCCGAGGGCTTTGGAAAGGACGTTATGGGCGTTTGCACATAGCTTCGCCATTAGGTACCCAATGGTCCTTATTCCAATCTGCCTTTGGGCAGTAGGCAGTCGGGTTGTGGGCCGCTATGGTTACCCAATAATTGAGGCAGCCCACGGAGTTGCGATTTGTATCGGTAAAGCTCAAAAAGGGGCCCTCTTTGTACGTTCCGTCGTCAATTAAGCTGCCCATTAGAGTTCGGCATTCTTGGGTGGTGGTGCCTTCTTCAAAGAGTTCTGGGCAAAAGCCAATGGCAAATTCACAATAATTAATCATATTAGGGCTTGTCTGGTCGGTACACAATTCGGTGGGAATGGGGGCACCGTGGCCACAATGAAGCCCGTAGGCAGAGTTTTGGTTGGGACCTTCGAGCATAGCGGCTTGAAAATGGTGCAGCCTACATTGAACTGTATCGCCGTACCCAAAGTGCTGATCGGTTTGGCTAACCCCATCTAACACCTCGGTAGAGAAGTTGCAGGCGACCTGGCACTCTTCTTGGGCGGTTAAGGCATTATCGTCGTCGAATAAGTGGGGTCGGGTAGGGCTTAAGGGATAATCAGGGTTATTTGATGTGCAGATTTTGGTGCCTATATCGCAATAATTATCGCACCATGACCCGCATTGATTGCCGCCGGATGCAGCTGCATTGGCGCAATAGGTTTCCTTATCGTTGCCTTGGGCGTTCTTGGCTTGGTTGACCCAATACTGACGACATCCAATGGTATTAATGTCGGTATCGCTTGTAGTGCCTAAGGGGAGCTGTACCAAAGAATCCTGGCACCACGCCGTGCAGGCCCCGCTTTTGTGAAATGCCTCTTTGTGGCAGGTTTGTGCCATCTCGGTACAGTAGGTCTCGCAATTGCCTGCGCTGGGCTGGGTGGAGCTCGCATCGGATCCAGATTCGGAATTCGCATCGGATCCAGATTCGGAATTCGCATC
>CAXGXL010000491.1:0-3653 GCA_964013555.1 uncultured bacterium | reverse complement strand
TCCCAACGGATAGTGAAATCAACTTGATGAGGACCGCCCTCGACCCGAGTGGTTGGTCCGCGAAAGAAGTGCCCAAATGACCGGTGCTCAAGCAGGCGAAACCACCGGCGCCTCTGTGTTGAATACGCCCGCCTGCGACCTCTTTGGCGTGGAATACCCGCTTGTTCAAACCGGAATGGGCTGGGTTTCCGGTCCTACTCTAACCGCGGCTACCAGCGAAGCCGGTGGGCTTGGCATACTTGCCGCAGCCACCCTAACATTTGAAGAACTTCAAGAAGCCGTCGCCCAAATCAAGGCCGGTACCCAAAAGAACTTTGGGGTCAATTTTCGTCCCGACCAAGCTGATCTCCCCCTGCGAGTTGATTTCATCATTCAGCAGGGAGTCAAGGTAGCAAGCTTTGCCCAAGCGCCGCATAAAAATGTAGTCCAAAAACTCCGAGACCATGGGGTGGTAGTCATGCCTACCATCGGTGCAAAACGCCACGCGGAAAAAGTCGTGGATCTTGGAGTCGATGCGGTCATCGCCCAAGGAGGAGAAGGCGGCGGGCACACTGGGGCTATTCCCACTTCTTTGTTGCTCCCTGAAGTGGTCGACGCTATCGATATTCCGGTTCTAGCTGCGGGGGGCTTTCGCGACGGCCGCGGATTGATTGCCGCCCTCTCCTATGGAGCAGCCGGCATCGCCATGGGAACGCGCTTTTTACTCACTCAAGAAAGTGAAGTGCCCGAAAACATTAAGGCGCGTTACCTCGCCACGAAGGTCAATGGAACGGTGGTAACCAAAGCCATCGATGGCTACCCACAACGCGTCATTCGAACTGATTTTGTCGACAACCTAGAAAGCGCATCGTTTATCACGCGATTTTATCGAGCCATCATGTACGCCTTTGCGTTTCGAAAACTCACAGGAACCTCGCTTTTGGCCCTCCTCAAAGAGGGCCTCACCATGAAAAAGAAAGAGAAGTTGAGTTGGAGCCAGTTCATCATGGCCGCCAACGCCCCCATGCTAACTCGCGCCACCATGGTAGATGGGCGAGTTGATGTGGGCATCCTCCCAACCGGGCAGGTCGTCGGCTGCATCGATGAACTTCCCACGGTTGCTGAGCTGCTTACCCGCATCCTGAGCGAAGCCGAACAAACCCTAAACCGTTTGAAAGTTTGATTGTTATGGATTTGACCTTCAGCCCCACCGAGGAAGCTTTTCGCCGTGAGTGCCGCTCATGGCTCGAAGCCAATGTTCCCAAAACGCCTCTTAAAAGCGGTGATACCCGAGAAGGTTTTGCCCAACACGTCGTGTGGGAGAAAAAACTCTTCGACGCGGGCTTCGCAGTCGTCTCCTGGCCCCAAGAATACGGCGGCCGCGAAGCAAGCTTGATGGAATGGCTTATTTTTGAAGAAGAGTATTATCGCGCGGGCGCTCCAAGTCGCGTCACCCAAAACGGCATCTTTCTCCTAGCTCCCACCATCTTCGAATTTGGCACCCAAGAACAAAAAGACCGCATCCTCAAACCCATGGCCAAAGCCGAGGTTCTTTGGGGTCAAGCCTGGTCCGAACCCAATGCCGGCAGTGATTTAGCGAGTTTAAAAACCAAAGCACTTCGCGATGAGCCCAACAAGGGATGGCGACTCACCGGACAAAAAACGTGGTGCACCCGAGGTTCTTTTTGCGACTATATCTTTGGCCTCGCCCGAACCGATCCTGATTCGATCCGTCACAAAGGCCTCACCTACTTTATGATCCCTCTCGATGCGCCTGGAGTTACCGTGCGCGGCGTTGATCGACTTGATGGAGACGAGGGATTCGCTGAGATTTTCCTAGAAGACGTTCTTGTTTCAGACAAAGACGTTCTCGGAGAAGTCGACAAGGGCTGGTACGTGGCCATGGCTACCACCAGCAGCGAGCGGGGGTTGAGCCTACGCAGTCCCGGCCGATTTATGGCCACGGCTTCGAAGTTAATCGATGTCTATCGAAGGTACGGCAAAACCGCCGACCCGGCCCTTCGCAACGATGTCATTCAAGCGTGGATGGATGCACAGGCTTACCGGCTCTACACCTTCCAAACCGTCACCCAAATGATAGGTGGCGGCGCCATCGGACCTGCCTCCTCGCTCAACAAACTCTTTTGGTCCGAAATGGACGTCAAAACCCACGAAACAGCCCTCTCCCTTTTGGCCAACAGCGCCGAGCTAGAAGAGCACTCCCCCGATGCAGTTGACCGAGGCAGTTGGATGAAAGGCTTTCAATTTGCGTTGGCGGGTCCCATCTACGCAGGCACCAACGAAATTCAACGCAACATTGTTGCCGAACGGGTTTTGGGTCTTCCCAAACGATAGGAGAGCGCCGCAATGCACTTTGGATTCACACAAGAACAGATCTTATTTCGCGATAGTGTTGGGACGATGCTACAAGCCGAATGCACTCCGGACATCGTGCGAAAAGCCTGGAGCAACCCAAGCGGCCGCACTCCTGAAATCTGGAACCAACTAGCTCAATTAGGGGTTCTTGGAATCACCGCTCCACAGTCCGCCGGTGGATTGGGCATGAACGAAATCGATCTGGTGTTGATTCTTCAAGAAGCCGGGCGGGTAGCCTTACCCGAACCGATTGTAGAATCCGTCGCAGTAGGGCTCCCCTTACTCGCTGAGTGCAACAACGTTGGTCTTCGGGACCACTGGAGTAGTTCGGTGATTTCTGGCGAATCGGTTATCAGCGTTGGGCTGGAGCACTCTCCCTACGTGGCTCACGCCGCACAAGCTGACTTAATCATTATTCAACGAGACAACGAATTGCATGCTCTACAAACCGACCAGGTTCGACTCATCCCGCAACAGTCTGTAGATCACTCCCGAAAGCTATTTTCAGTAGACTATACTAGAGATAGCAATACAATATTAGCCGGCGGTAAAGAGGCTCAAGTTCTTTGTGCCCGAGCCTTTAATCGAGGCGCTCTAGGTACAGCCGCCTTTCAACTGGGTGTTGCTCAAGCAATGATAGATCTCACCGTCGAATACACTAAAGTTCGAGAGCAATTTGGCAAACCCATCGGCACCTTCCAGGCCATCAAGCACATGATGAGCAATGCTCTACTGCGCTTAGAGTTCGCCAAACCCGTCGTTTACCGGGCCGCCTATTCTCTTTCCACCAACCACCCCGACTCGGACACCCATGTTTCGATGGCAAAAATATACGGCGACGAAGCTGCATACAAAGCCTCCAAAGCTTGCCTTCAAGCCCACGGAGCTATCGGTTACACCTTTGAGCACGATCTGCACCTTTGGATGAAGCGATGCTGGTCCCTGCAACAAGCTTGGGGCAATGCAGCATGGCATCGAGAACGAGTTGGCAAAGCAATTTTAGATTAACACCACAAAAAAGGAATTTCTCAATGGCTCAAGCGTATATTGTTGACGCAATCCGAACCCCAGTAGGTAAGAAAAAAGGCGGCCTAAGCCATGTTCACCCTGCGGACATGGGGGCCCATGTTCTAAAAAGCTTGGTCAAACGCAACGACCTCGACCCCACGGTCGTTGAAGACGTTGTCTTTGGCTGCCTCGATGCCATTGGACCTCAGGCCGGCGATATTGCAAGGACCTGCTGGCTCGCCGCAGGCCTCCCCCAGGAAGTTCCAGGAACCACCGTCGACCGGCAATGT
>CAXGXL010000490.1:0-3657 GCA_964013555.1 uncultured bacterium | reverse complement strand
CAAAACCTAATTAATAGAAATGATTCGGAAGTTTTTCGCAGTTTGAATTCCCTATTAATAGAAATGATTCGGAAGTTTTTCGCAGTTTGAATTCCCTAGTCACCGTGTTCGCGTAGAAGTCTAACGAATTAGGCTCCTGAAAATAGTCGCAAGTGCTGGTCGTACCGTGGCTAAGTCGGTCGCCCCTCCTTTGCATTTTTTATTCTGGGTTCCGCCCTTAAAGTGGATTAACCACTGATTTATAATATGAGCTTCGAATTTCTTTCCGTAGTCGGAAGTGGCGCCTTCCGCCCCTCCCCATCCTCCGGCCATCATCACTGCTTGTGCTCCTCCCCATGCTAATGGATGAATCCCATTCTTGTTCCCTTTGGGGTTTCCACAAGCGCTCACCTTACCTGGACACAGTCCGCCAAGAAACGTGTCCAGACCCCAATCTGAATTTTTATTGTTCTTCTTCATCAATTGCAAAAGCATGGGATTGATAAAGTATAGAAAGTTGTCCCGGTGTGCTTCAGCAATCAAAATGGCCGCCATCGAATTGCCTAGAGCGACGTTATTATTAATATTTCCGCGCTCAGACAATGCAATCAAATCGTCAATTGTCAGTCCCCCTCCCCTCTTAGCTTCAGTGAACATGGTTGGATAATCATGCCCGCCCACACACTTCGAATTCTTACCTTCGGCCATTCCCCAATAATATATATACCCCCTCCCATCACCTGGAGCGCAATTACGTAGGTAAATCGCATTTTCGAGGCTAAAGAACTGATTTACGATTTGCGCTCCCGTCCTACACCCAACTCGCGACATTCTGACAAAAGCAGCCATTGACGTGAGTTTGCCATAATATCTTGTTGAATTATCATCTCCCGCAGCGCCACCAAGTTGTATCGTGCTTACTCTAGCCACCGGTGTTCCTGCCCGAGGGTTGCTGCATCGTTTTGCATTTGTTGGAGCAGAGCGCACTTCCACTCTCGGTTGGTCTCCGTGAGTCAAATTATTCAATGTGTATGCCATCGTCCTCAACAGGTCCTCTCCCGTCACCTTCAGCACCTTTCCCCCCGCCTTAACGTTAGTGCACTCATTTAGTACATTGGACGGTATGGTAAGAGCCTGTGCATTCGCACTCACCAAAAAGGATAGAGCCATGCAATTGATAAGAAAGGACATTCGACAAAAAATAGTCCGGCAACTAAACCTATTTTTGCACTCCTGCTTCATTGTTACTCTCCTTTTTTTTGGGTCTAAATGTTAATCGAGGAAGTGTAGGTACAAACTTGTCTACGTTCAAGCAGGAATTTGTTTATTTCTACACTGGTTTCGCGAGATTTCATAAAGTGCCATGGATGGAGTATTTCGAGGACACTAATGGCTCTTGCAGCAAGGCTAGCGCAGAGGCGTTAGACTTCATCAGAGCCTAGGCACACCTTGAGGCCGAGGGACTTTCGCCGAGAGGAGGCCTCCGTCGTGCCTTGAGAAAACCTTGGTTCACATGGGAGATCCCGCCGCGGCACCTATTCTAGATGCTACCTGTGCTGACAATCCAGGATGCTGTCGCACCGGCACCAATACTCCGAGCGAGATTATGGGCACAATTTGGCCGATTCAGAGAAAGGAGAGGCCCTAGAACGTGACTTTGATGGCGCTGCTTAATTCTTCGCCCCAAAAAACCAATAGCCGTTCTCGTTACTGCCAAATACTGCACTGTAACCGCCTTCAACTGTACTCCAAGCATCGTCCTTGTATTGATAAAGGCGATACACCGGAGTTTCTTCGTACTCGCCAATTTGAATGGTGGAGTGCTCGAATAAGAAGGTTTGGCCGGTTACTGCAAACTCATCCTCGGTGCACGTGGACTCAGCTTGGTCGTTGACCACAAGGGTTGTTACGGTCATTTCCATGGCGAAGTTACATTGCTCGCTACAGTTTTCAACCGATGCCAAACCCGTTAGTTCCGCCTCCATGTCGCAAACGCCGTCGTCGTTTTCTCGTCTGTATTCAAATGAGCCAGAGGTTTCACCCAAGCGAATGCTGCCTTCCCATTCTAGTCCTCGGCCGCTGCCTTCACCGGGGCAGAGGTTTTCTCGCAGGGGCGTAGTCCACGCTTGCGGGTTGGGATTTATTTCGGCACGAATCGCTTCTTCTTGGTTGAGGACAAAATTAAGAACGCTGGCAACATTTGAGTTCATCTCGACCCGATTGGCCACTGGCACCGATGATTCAAAGGTAGCCACCATCTCTTCAACAGAGGCACGCAGCGCCTGCCCATCCCAATGGTTGTCGAGGATATCAAGCAGCTTGTTGATGTAGAGCTCTTGCCCTTGTGGGCTTAGATAAAGCCGGCGGGTAATGAGTCCAGCCGCATTAATCGAGCGGGGCGCCACTTGTCCTTCGAAGAGCATGTATTGAACACTGAAGGTTTGGTCGACGCCCCAGGGAATAAAGTGAACCTTTCCGGAGGTGGGGTCTTCGTAAATATGGAAGTTGTTGGTGTTGCCCGCGTAGCCGTCCCAATGGGCGGTAAGGGTTTCAATCGCCCAAAAGTTCATGAAGGCATCAAAGTCAATGACCTTGGAAAGCTCGTCGACTAGTTGGTCATCGGGAACTGTCAGGGCGGTGGCAATGGCATCGATGAGATCTTTGCTTGGCTCGTCATTGTTGGTCTTTTGATTGAAGGTTCCCGTCCAGCCTGGCCGAAAATCACTAAGGGTTCCTTCGTAAAGGTTGCCTTCGGGGTCGGCAAAATTACGGCGAAGAAAGGGCTTTTTGATGCTCTCAACATTGGCGTACACCCCAAGGTCTTGGCCATTCATAAACACGTGGGCGTAATTGCAACGAGGAGCAGTTACCCCCACCGAACGAAAGAGGTCGTAGGCCAGACATTGGCGAACCAACGACGGATCTTGAACGCAATTATTGAGCGTGAGCCGTTTCATGTCGAGAAAATCTTGGTCGTCTTCAAATTTATCAAAGCGAACTTTAAAGGAGGGCTTGGTTTCACTTAGGGAACCAATGAATCCTTTTTTGCGAATACCGACGTTTTCAAAGACTTCACCATCGACCGTTATCTTGGCGGAAAACCAGGTGAAGGGAGAGGGGATGGGTTGATCCGGCGGCATGCAATCGGGGGTAATTCCCAAATCAGCGGTGCTGCGAGTTTGCATTCGGAGGGATTGCCAATCAGAGGGGCTTAACTCAATACGAACATCGAGGACCCTAGAACGAGCGTAGACTTCATCACTTCGGTCAATTTGAACGGGGTCGTTGGTATCGCTTGAGTTGCTGCCGCCAGTTGAAGAGGATTCGCAGCCGGTTAAGAAAATAAGCGTTAGGCACAATACCAGGGAAGTAAAGGGGATGAGTCTATTCATGCTGCTAAGCTCCTAGAGTCGATGGGGCTAGGAGCCTAGCTGGTTAAAAGAAGCTTGTCACCCTGGTGAGGACTGTTTCTTACCCATTTCTATTAACAGCGGCCAAAGGAGCGGAGGCGACAAGGGCAAAATTGCAGAACGTGCGGTATTAGTTACTAGCCCTAGACACACGTTCAAACCAATAAGTGCTAATCTTAGCCGTTGACCCAATAGGGAATGCTATTTTGGCCTTCTCTTCATAATAGTTCCGAGAGCGAAATTCAGCCCCAAGAAAGCGCTCGACGCG
>CAXGXL010000489.1:0-3662 GCA_964013555.1 uncultured bacterium | reverse complement strand
TCGTCTGAATCAACCAAATCCCAACAAGTCCGAATCCCAAAGTGGGACCGACTAAATAAGCCAGCGGGAGAAAAAACAACCACTGCAATACCACTGAAACGACCATCACTTTTCGAGCAGCCCCAGCGCCGAGAAGAGATTGCATCAAAACTGCACCTATTCCATCAAAACCTATACCTAAACCAAAAATAACTAAGGGCAAACAAGCCAACTCCAAGGTATCAGGTTCTTGGAGAAAAACCCCTAAAATAACTCGTGGAAAAAGAGCCATCAACAACCCCGCTGCGCCAAGGGTCGCGGTTGCCACCTTTACCACATCCCACGCCCACTGATAGGCATCCGCAATATCTCTTCGCCCTATTGCCTGCCCCACCAAAGACATGGATGCCAATCCAAAACCAACCCCGGGCAAGATGGCTACCAACATAACGTTGATCAATACTGTCGCAGCTGCAGCAGAATCGGTACCGATCTTGCCGATGATCCAAAATAACACCACCAATCCTGTAGCGAACAAAAACAATTGCACGCCACTAGGAACAGAAAGGCGCAACAAAACCTTAGTAGTGGCCCAATCAATCTTTCTCCTTAAGAACCCCTTATCGCGCCCATATTTGAAACCCAAATAGATGTAACACAAAGATCCGAGATACAACGAAAGTGCACTTGCTAAACCAGCCCCTGGAGCGCCCATCTGTGGCGCTCCCAAATTCCCAAAAATGAAGACCCAATTAAGAAAGATATTCGCTGCATGCATCACGACAATTGTTTGAAGGTAGAGGCGAGTTAAATCCACGCCATTCCAAAAACCACGAAAGGCAAAATTAATACCGATGGCCGTCATCCCCAAAACACGTATCTCAAAATAGGACACCCCTACTTCAACGACGCTTCGGTCATCCAATAAACTTTCAAAAATAAAACCGGACGCGTTAGAAAGAAATATGGAGAGGGGAATACCTACCGCAAAAACTACAACCAATGCAGCATTCAATGGTGCTGCTGATTCAGAAAGTCGCAGTTCCCCTTTTCTTCGCGCGGAAATCGCTTGAACTCCAGTCGAGAACCCCTGCAAAAAAGCAACAGACATAAAGTTCGCGAATGACCCCATTCCAACGGCTGCCAACGCAACATCCCCCAAAGTTCCCACCATGGCAGTATCCACCAAATTCAGGATATTCTGAGAAATCATCCCTCCAATAATCGGTAGACCTAGAGACAATATCCTTGTTGCTCGCTTATGCTCCAAATACAAACTACGACTCCTGTATTTTGTCCTTTCACTGAACACAATAGGACTGTGCTGACAAGCACTCGTTTCTATTTGCACTCCCGCCTAGGCTCGCTTAAGCTTCAATTCATCAACTTTGGGAGGCACGTGTGCGAAAAGACTTGATTGAGTCACTCCAAAAGTACCCTTGGCAGGAAATAGCAGCCCTCCCTGGAAGGGCCAATGATATTCGATGTGGGGTGTTAGTCCCAGTACGACTTCGCACTCGTCCAAGAGTCTATGTAGGGCAACGAGCGCAAAACCTAACCAACCATGCTGGAGAACTCTGTTTTCCTGGAGGGCAACAAGAAGCCACTGACTTCAATCTCGAGGCAACAGCCCTGCGAGAAGCACAAGAAGAAATGGGTATTTCCGATGTCGAGGTTATCGGCAGATTGTCATCCATGCCTCTATACACATCAGACTATCGCCTCGAACCCTACGTTGGCTTATTGAAATTCGCGCCCACCGAACCGGATGGAAGTGAGATCATTAAAATCCACACAATCGACCTGATTGAAATATTATCCCGACCTTGCATTCATTGCATTCCATGGCACAGCCCGCAGGGACTTCATCTCTCTCCCATCTTCGAGATAAATGACCGCTTGATGTTTGGCGCAACAGCATATGTATTTTTGGAGTTTTTGGAATTAGTAGCCAAGCTCCTCGATCGAACCACTCCCGAAAAGCGCGAAGGTCCCTATACATGGGAAGATATACTACCCAATATAACGTAAAAAAAGAGCATCTCGTACCCGCGGAAAGCCAAGGGCCTCGACTGCCTCGACTGCATTGTTCGCCCAGAGGTCTAGAGTCAGGCTCTCAAGCGCTTTGGGTGGAGGTCCAAAGGGGCTGACGCAGTAATTCGTAATCTGAACCGATCCACTCGGCTCGGACCTTTTTCATCTCGCCTCAGTTACCAATTCCACTCTTTACCAATTTATTTTTCTTCCACCTGGGCTGCTTTGTGCTGGCGTATTCAAAAAAGAAGACTATAAGAGCTCCATGAATTCGAGTGCTCCCAAGCTAATTTCCCCCGGCGCATTTGCTTTCCCTGTTAGCATCGCCCCCATGATGAAACGCACGGACAGGCATTTTCGCTACTTTATGCGGGGAATTACTCAGCAGACTCTTCTCTACACCGAAATGGTGACCACCGGTGCTCTTCTCTTTGGGAAGAGAGAAAAACTACTCGGCTTCAATCAGGTAGAGGGACCACTGGCGCTCCAGCTAGGAGGCGACGATCCAAGAGCACTCGCAGAGTGTGCCAAGATAGCCGAAGACTGGGGTTACGACGAAGTCAACCTTAACGTCGGCTGCCCCAGTGACCGAGTCCAAAATGGCAATTTTGGCGCAAGCTTGATGGCTCGTCCTGAGGTTGTGGCTCGAGCGGTTGAACACATGCAGCAAGCCGTATCTATTCCTGTAACGGTCAAACACCGGATCGGAATCGATGATATAGACCAGTACGACGATATGAAGCGATTCGTTCAAATCGTAGCTAGTGCCGGTACCAAACGTTTCACCGTGCATGCACGCAAAGCATGGCTAACGGGCTTAAATCCCAAGGAAAACCGAACAATTCCGCCTCTTCGATACTCTGATGTATACCGGCTCAAAGAGGAATTTCCGGAGCTAACAATCGAAATCAACGGTGGGATCACCACACTAGAGGCAGTAAGCACTCACCTGCAAACCGTTGATGCGGTTATGATTGGCCGAGCTGCTTACGACAACCCATTTCTCTTTGCGCAGGTAGATGAACTCTTCTATGGCACAAAGAGGAACCAGAGCGTCTCGCGAATTGAAGCTATAGAACGAATGCTGCCTTATATTGACGAGGCTGCTTCCCAAGGGGTTGCCCCCCACAAAATCACCCGACATCTTCTCAACGCTTTCGCAGGACAATATAATGGAAAAGCCTGGCGTCGTTTCCTCACAGAACAGTCCTCCCGCGGGGTCGAGGGAGTTGCTTTCGTGACCGAAGCCCTTCAATTGGTCCGATAACTCCCTGATATTTTAATACCTTAAAAAACGATCGTATCTCCACACTTTGTCCGCAACAATTTTGGCGCATTGCCGATCCTAAGGACGTGAGTCCACCACTCTAAGCACTGACCGATTAAATGGAACAATCCAATGCAAATCATACGCAATTTAGCTCTAGCCCTGATAGCTTCACTCATTCTAGTCCTGGCTGGGTGCACAAACGCAAACGGCATCGGCGACTCATTGGCCCCCGCGGACAATATTTATAGTCCCTCCTCGCTGGATGATGATCCCACCCCGATCCGACTAGATACAATCCTCTCAACCACAGAAACCCGTGCGGGAGAGTCGGTGCACGTTCAATGCCTCTTTTACAACGAAGCCGGTCGCGTCATCGAAG
>CAXGXL010000488.1:0-3662 GCA_964013555.1 uncultured bacterium | reverse complement strand
ACCTAAGCGCTTGTGGTTTGCGACTAGATTTCAACTCGAATTTCCATTCAATCTGCAATTGACTTATGTTTTGAAGACGTCACCTGAGTAGGGGCATATCTTGGGTGAAAGAGCGTATTCTAAATTTTCGAGGAGTGAAGTGCTTCTTTATGGGGGAGAGCCTGATGCATGGGTGGATAGACCGAAATGAATTCCCTTTTGAATCTCGTTATTTTAAGGTTCCGGATGGAAAGCTTCACTACGTAGACGAAGGGGCCGGGGAGCACGCGGTTGTGATGGTTCATGGCAATCCTACCTGGTGTTTCGCTTTTAGGCATCTGATCAAGGTTCTCTCTTCCAATTTTCGGTGTATTGCTCTGGACCATTTGGGCTTTGGATTGTCGGACAAACCGAGAGACGGTTCCTATTTGCCGAAATCGCATGCTGCGAATTTGGAGCTATTGCTCGACGAGTTGGATATTTCTTCAGCGACTCTGATTGTCGAGGACTGGGGAGGTCCCATCGGCTTGTCGTATGCCATAAAAAATAGCGACAAAATTAATTCGCTCGTTTTAATGAACACATGGCTTTGGTCGGTTAAAGGAGATCCGCACTTTGAGAGGTTTAGTGGATTTATGGGGAGCGCTCTGGGGCGATTCCTAATTAAAAAAATGAACTTTTTCGCTAGGGTGGTGGTTAAACAAGCGTACGGAGATAAAAGCAAGCTTACTCCTCACATTCATAAGCACTACCTTCGCCCCTTGAAAGACAGTGATGACCGTATTGCGTGTAGTGTTTTCCCGAAGGAAATCATTGGATCGTCATCATGGTTAGATTCGCTTTGGGAACAACGTTCGATGATAGAGGATTTGCCTACGCTGATTTTGTGGGGAAAAAAGGATATCGCTTTTCGAGAAAAGGAGCTGGAGGTTTGGAGGAAAGCGATGAAGGATACGAAGATTCACGAATTTGAAGACGTTGGTCATTTCGTTCACGAAGAGTTGGGGTCGAGTTTATGCACTTTGGTTCAGGAGTTCATTTTTGCTACACGAAAGGAGTGCCTCTAATTTGACGTCTCCATGAAGGAAGCCTTTATTCTGACGTGCCGACTTCCGTTTTTTTAACCTTGGTACAATGGGAGTAAGATGCTTGGACGAGGAAAGCCACATGATTCAGGCTCTTTCTTGGGAGCAAGGAAAAACTTACCTTCGTTTCCAGCACCACGAGTTTTGACCGCAGAAATTTTGGGTGGGGCAAAATTGATGGTAGCCACCTTTATTGCTCGAAAGATAAGGCAAGGTTCGGGCCGTCAAGGGGGGCTTTGGTGGCTTTGTTTCTTGGTCTTCTTCAATCTTTTCAAATAAGTATCTCTTTTTTTTCTCTTCTTAGCTGGGACCTTGCTAGGAGGCTAGCCGCTTATACAAAAGCGCAACTTTTTCTAGAGCGAACCGATATTTCCAAAAAAAGTAAGGAAGAACATCGTTTTCGACGGGGTTGGAGGAATATCGGTATGCTTTGCGACAATAGAATGAATCAATTTTCACGAATAACACCGGCCAGTTCCGGTGCTCAATTTCCGAATTCAGGCATTTCAGGAGAGCAAGTACGACCCGATAGAATCGGGCCGCCAGCTGCTCTTTCTGTAGATATTTTGGAGTCTAAGAAAAGTTCGAGTACGGCTGTGGGTACCGCATCTAGGGTCACTCAAGTGCAGTACGAGGCAAACCTCGGGCGCTTGCAAGCCTATGTTGATGCAGAAAAAGACCTCAGCTTGCAAAAAGGAAGCGGCAGTTTTTTGTTAGCACATCGGCGGCCCCCAAAAAGAGGCACAGTGATTCTCTTGCACGGTTGGACTTCAGGGACATGGCAAATTCAGCCAGTAGCTCAGAAGTTATTTGAGGCCGGTTTTAATGTGTTTGCTCCGCGTTTGGTAGGCCACGGTTTTCAAAACGAGGAGGGCATGAGTGACCCGAGTCATTTACCAACTGGATCTGAGGAGCAATCTTATCGTGAATTTGTCTCGGTCCTCGGCGGGCATCTCGACGATTGCAGTGGTCCCGTTTCGGTTATGGGCTTTTCGGGGGGAGCAGTGGCTGGGCTCGAACTGGCTAGCGAGAATGATGCGGTAACCAGAGCTGTATTAGTGGCGCCATTCTTGCGGCCGGCGAATCCGGCTGCACAGACGGTTAGTTCCTTATGCGCTGCAATCGACCCTTGGGTGTTTGGTCTAGGGAGCCGACTGCTGAATAATATTGACCACTGTATTAGTGATGCCGGTACCGCTTCAGGAATTGCGCGTGGTAAGTTTGGCCATGGCACTGTGTCTCTTGGAAATGTACATGCTCTTGTCAAATACGGAAACTCTGTTTTAGAGCAGGCGAAAAATCTAAGCACGCCGATTCAAGTGATCGCAAGTGAGAAGGACGGAACTTCAGAGCTAGCAGCAATATTGGAAATGTATGCTGGTTTGAAACCTTCCAAAGCAAATGGATCCTTTATTTTTCCCGAGCAAGACAATGTGCCCCATTGCATGGTCAACCCTGACGATGTGGGGTGTCCCGTTGAAATAACCGACAAGGTAGCTTCGGTGGCCCTGGACTTTCTCGCCGAAGGACGGCCATCTCATAAGATGGCCACAGGCTCTGAAGAGCAATAAGCGGCCTGGCCTCTGGGGGAATTCTAGCGAAACTTAGAATGGTGTTTGTTCAAAGTATTGAGAACCGAAATTTAGTTCAAGAAGCCAGGTAGGGCTTTGAGCTACCTAAGTGGCGAAGAGTGGGTTTCCTTCGAGTTCCAAAGCTGTATTTTGGTTGATTATTCGACCTAGAGTGCTGCTCTCGGCTAGAAGAGCGGCTATTTCACTTGAGGAGAGGCCACTGTCTTGGTTTTCAAACCAAAATCGGTCGCCAGAGCGAGTTCGGTTGAGCTGCTCCATGGATACAACGCGGATGGTTTCCCCGGTTGAACTTCCTGGCTCGTGAGTCTCGCAAAGCATTCCGACCCACGGGTCAATCTCATCCACAGAAGTGTAGACTCTTTTGAGTCCCTTCAGTACCCTTTCATTTTCCGTAATGTCTTCAAAAGTGCTTTTTCGTGGCAGTCCATAGGCTTCTCGAAGAGTGTTGTAGTCGGGAAGACCGTGGTCTCGTCCGCGCATTATATTGGTTGCTGCTAGGTCTATTCCCAATTTGTGACCGGGAACCTCAAAGAGGACATTTCTGAGGCCGTGAACCATTTGGGGCTCGGTTGCGTGTTGACTAAAGGAAGCTGAACCCAACAAGATTGACTCCATAGCATCTTTTGATTTTAGAAAATCAGGGTTGAAAGTTCCCTCTTCGAGAGAAATGTTGTGGTACATCGGTATGCCGTCCTCGAGTTCGAGTAGAGGAATAGTCTCTGCAACTTGGACGTGACCGAGTCGGTTCGCGGTAGTAGAAAACTCTACGGAAACCGATGGATCTACGGTCGGGTCGTAGCCAGTGTAAGGTTGTACAACTTCTTTGCCGAACATTGCGGGTATCATTTCGTAGAAAAGAATTTTTTGCTGGGCGGCCATGACGTATTTTCTTGCGCCTTGAAACAATTCTTCGTCATTCCAGGTGGGGTGTTTTTTCTTCAATTCCCTGGCGAGCCGATTGTGCTCTCTGGCGAAGACCGTATGCAGCGCCAACAAAACGATATTC
>CAXGXL010000487.1:0-3664 GCA_964013555.1 uncultured bacterium | reverse complement strand
AAAATAACGGTATACAAAGCTCGAGCCGATTTGTCCGGCAAGTTCTGAATCCCCTCAATTAGCTCAGAAACACTTTTCTCTTGAACTTTCATGAGAGTCCGAGCCTTATTCCCAACCAAGTGATTTACATCCAACCTGTAAAACATGCGTTCAAAATCAATGACCCGGCTGCTATCTTTACGTCCTGTCTCAAGAAGAATAACGCCATCTTCCAATTGGAAAATCAAATCGCTACTTTGATGCCCCATCTGGACTCGACCTGCTTTAGCAGAGATCACAACGGGAGTATTTGGGTTTCTACGATCAGCAAAAAGGATGTTCTCCAAGGAACCATCTGTTTTTTTACCACGAGCCAACAACACAACGCCGGATATCCATTCATTGAATTCGCCAACCCGAACTCCTTGGGCTAAAGTCCTTTGGGCGCTTCGTGACATTAAATCCCGCAGGCCTTTGACTCCCCAGGGCTCCCCTACCATAGTCGCATACATGGCAAGTGCCGCTAGTACTACAGAGAAGGCAACCGGCACCCTCAGTAGCCGATAAGGACTAACTCCCCCTGCACAGAGGCCTATAATTTCCCGGTCATTCGCAAGCCTTCCAACCGCTAACAAAGTCGCAAAAAGCATACTGACCGGTATGAGAATCCCCACAAGTGGCGGAAGAGAATAAAGAAGAGCCTCTAATATTTCCACTCCGCTAATGCCAATTCCAGTAACCGAATCGGAGACCTTTAACACCTGGCCAAATGCGATAACGACAAAAAAGAGCCCCATCCCCACTAAAAAGGGGATAGATATTTCACGCAAAAGGTAGCGGTCAATTGTCTTCACACCAACGCCTATGTCAAAAATGGAAACAGATAGCCAGCCTGATTTTCTTCGAGTCAATCAATCGTCAAAGCCCGAGGCGGTATCCCAGCCAAGCGATCTTCAACCCGATGACCGTATGAATAGAAACCTGGAATTGAGACAGGTAAACGCCCTGTCATTTTGGCCTCTCCCAAAATAGCCTCTGCTGCAGCTACTTGGGCAACCCGACGATAGCTGTAGGTACAAACGTAAGCATCGACAGAAGGAACGGAAGTCAAATAATACGGAGACGCAAAACTCAGCATTACCGTTGGCGTATTCGGTAATTGAGCCACAATTTCTTGAATCATTGCAACATGATAACGGTTTGATGCAACCACGACCACGCCATCTGCATCCCGAGCTGCCTCTACTACCTGCCGAACCCCCACTTGACGTCGATTTCGGCTCGGCACAAAGGGAACCTTGATCCAGTCGACATATTTCTGGGCGGACATAGCCTCTGCGAACGGCCCAGCGGGAGACATCACAATCACCTTCCTGTATCGCGATTTTCGAAGAGGCAACATATCCCCGTGATTTCGCACCAAGGTCACCGCTTCACGAGCAATCCGTTGCGAAACTTGTTCATGAATCGGATTGTAATTCCGCATTCGAACCACTGTATCGTAGTCCTCAAGTTCTCTGCCAAAGAGTCCCCGGTTTATTTTCAATGTCAAAATCCGAGTTACAGATTCATTCAACCTTGCCTCCGAAATCGTTCCGTCTCGCGCTGCGGTCATGAGAGCTCGGTAGACTTCTTCTTTCTTTTTAGCCGTCCACAATATCATGGGCATATCGGCCCCGGCCAACAAAGCCATAACTGCTGCTCGGCCACTGCCGTACCCCTCAACAATTCCTTGCATCTCCAGTCCGTCTGTAATGACAACCCCCTCAAAGCCCAACTCCTCGCGTAAGATACCAGTTATGACATTTCGAGAAAGGGTCGCAGGAACATGAGACGACTCGGCAATTCTAGGCAGAGCAATATGGGCGGTCATAATCGCATCCACCCCCGCATCAATAGCCGCACGAAAAGGTTCCAATTCAAGCTCAAATAACCTCTCCTTATCGACATAGCTCGCGGGCATCGAAAAATGCGAATCACCGAAGGTATTCCCATGACCGGGAAAATGCTTAGCAACTCCAACGATGCCTACTTCCTGTTGACCACGCACGAACCATGCCCCCAAAGTGCCAACCAAATCGGCCCGCTCCCCATAAGAACGAACTCCAATTACCGGATTTCGAGGATTTGAGTTGACGTCCAAAACCGGAGCTAAATTCACGTTAAAGCCAATTCGTTTAAGATCAACACCAAGACCTTGGCCTGCAACGTAGGAAAGCATCGGAGACCGAGCCGCACCTAGCGCCATATTGCCTGGAAGCAGCATAGCTCCATCCTGTAAACGAATGACATTGCCTCCCTCTTGATCTAATCCAAGAAAGAGCGGTACGCCGTCGGCAGACAATCCGTGAAGGGAACGTGTAAACTTAGCTATTTGCTCCAAATTCTCAATGTTACGAGCAAAGAGTACAACCCCACCGACCTTACGCTCACGTACCCACTTAGTGATATCCGCAGTCACCTCGGTTCCAGCAAAACCAACTAACATGAGCTGGCCCACCTTTTCTTCAAGGCTCATCCCTCCGATGATAGACTCAGGAGAAGGAATCTCAATCACACCAGGGGAATCCGCCGCAGGTGGAGGTTCCGAACTCTGAACCACATCGGCAAATAGGGCGGTACAAAACAGCCACAGGCAAACTAGAACCAATCCGCCAGATTGAAACCACCAGCGAAACCCACTACCCACCCTTGAGTGATTCTTAACCACAGTGGTGCTCCTAGTTCTTTCGAAATCCCATAGCTAAACTTAACCCAAGATACCTAAGACTCTCAACTCCTTTGCACGGTGCTACTCTACCCATAAGCTTGCTCTCGATAAGAGTGTATTTAGACCTAAAGACCTAAGGAGATTTTACCAAGCCATAGCCAACTAAATGCAACTCAAATATCAGAGTCTATGAATCACTACCGTTGTCAATTCTGGCTAGACGAGCTTTGAGTTCAGGTAGCCGACTCTTGAAATTCTCTAAATCTTTCCCACTAAGAGCTTTTCCTCGAGAGAACTTCTGAGCCAACGGATTAACGTATTTGCCGTGCCGCTTCAAACCGTAATGCAAATGAGGGCCAGTGGACATACCTGTCGATCCTGTTAAACCAATAATCTGCTTTTGCGAAACTCTTTGTCCCTTCTTAACCAGAATTTTCGACAAATGAGCATATTGCGAGAGCCACCCATTGGCATATCGTATTTCAACCAATTTGCCATATCCACCGTGCCACCCCGCACGGACCACACGCCCCTCACCCACACTCCATGTAGGGGTTCCCGTCGGCACTCCATAATCGATTCCATTATGAGCACGAGTGTAACCCAATACCGGATGCCGTCGTCGTCCAAAACCACTTGTTACATGTCCGTACTTTAGTGGACTCTTCAACAATTGCTTGCGCATCGAATTGCCATCTTCGTCGAAATAGCCAATAGTGCCATCCCCCTCTTCGTGCATATAGCCTCGAAAAACGGCGCCATTGCTGACAAACTCGGCTGCTTCAATTTTTCCATATCCAATAAAGTCACCGTCACTATGCTTTTTCTCGACCAGAACCCGAAAGGTGTCTCCCGGAAATACCTCCGAATAAAAATCGATGTCCCAAGCAAAGACATCTACAAAGTCATTGACAAGCTCCGCTGATTCTCCAGTGTTAGTCAACGCCACCCACAGCGATGAAGAGATCGTTCCCT
>CAXGXL010000486.1:0-3666 GCA_964013555.1 uncultured bacterium | reverse complement strand
GCCAATACTGTAGACCAGAAGCGAGACTTGTATCAACTTTGGAATAGCGCGAGGAGATTAGAGCTGCATCGCTTTTAGGACGGTGGGGGCGAAGGTGACTTCTACTGCGGCCGCGAGTCGAACAAGAATAAGCCCTGCGGCTAATAAAACCAGCATGCCGCGAAGGGTTTTCCAGTGCTCGGCTTTTGCTTGGTCATCTCTAAGGATTAGGCGGGGCAGTACTAAGCCCGCGAGTGCAACCATCACATAGGCGAAAGCCTCAAGGAGGGTGTGTGGTAGAACGGCGCTCATTAATTTTATGAATTGCAAAAGAGATGTTGCCAGGGTCTCCGATTCGGGCTGAACACGGGCGAAGAACGCAAACACCGACCCCCAAAGTGAAGCATTCCAGACCAAAATAAGGAGCGCTCCGCCAATTCGATAAAATGCGGAAAGCAGCATGACCCCCAAAGCCACCATGAGGTTGTTAAAAAATATGCTCTCAAAGTGTTCTGGCTTGTAGTCTGGAGAGCGCATTGAAAGATAGGGCTTGATATGCAGGCCAAACTTGATGTGCAGTGAGTCGTTTGGAAGTACCAAAGCCCAGGCCGCGTACACGGTCATTACTCCGCAGAACATCGCCAATACGCCGAGTGCTAGTTTGAGCTGGGGTCCATATTTGAAGCTTCCATACCACTTCGTTTTGTGAAGGTGAGGTGCGCTTTGCTCTCGTTGAACTAAGAGGCTGAAGGTCGGCATTAGGCCCAGAACCGTTAAGAAAACAGATACGATAACCGCATTGTCGGGGGCGATACGGAAGCCTATTAGTGTTCCCAGCAGTGTGAAGATGATAGAGCAGGCAAGCGTTTGCGCGGCGCGGGGGACATGGCCATTGTAGACAGCTTGAACAAGGAGTTGCTCTGTACCCAGCTCTTTGACCACTTGCAGGATGTTCGTCCGTTGATTTTTTTCGCTCGACTCCATAGGGAGCCCCCTTTATTGGGCCAAAAAAAGGCCGTAAGTACCGGAAGTTTATTCTTGCGGTGTCTCGAAGAGGGATTTTAGTCTTAGGCAGTCCTCTTCAAGAGCATACGGTATTGTTCTCAAGCCTCGGGACCTGACGCAAGAGAGTGCCCCGTTTTAGGCGTTTTTCAGTGAGAGAGGGGCAAGCTGAACAGAGGGGAGCTTGGCGAAGGAGGAGTTGGGGTCTTAGACGGCAACCTGCCCAAGATCGTCGGACGACGCCGTGAACGCCGGGGCTGCAGCAGGTATGTTTTGGTTAAGCGACTCTTGAGTCATTTGCTGCATTCTGGTGGTTCGCTCTTCAAGTTGAGATTTTAGGGCCTTTTCTACTTTTCTGCTGATTGGCCACATGCTTACGTCGATGCCGAAATTCAGGTCATGAGACACGGTTCGAGCACTTGGTGCACCGGCATTTCGAATCGAGACTCCTACCGAACAGTTGACCTTTTTGGCCAGGCTGGGTTTGGTCATGGTCGTTTTGATGGTTCCTGAGTGTTTCGCAAAGTCGTATTGAAGCTTTTCTCTGAAGTTGAGACCTTTGCTGCCGATTAAGGCTTTTAACATAAGAGGGACCGTTTCAGGGCGAGGCTTAACCAGCATTTCGCGCTCTAGTACATTACCTTGGATGGTTTCAGACACAACGGTCGCCTCGTTGCCGAGTCGCTTATAATTGTTCCGGACGCAGGTCGAATCCCGAATGCAATGGTCTTCGTATGCTTTGATGGGATCAGCAGTTCCTGGGATAGTGTATTGGGTCGAAATATTGAACTTCAAGTCAGTCTCCAAGGCTAAGGGTCAAGCGATGGTAGTTTTCGGCAGGATTCACACTTAGTTGCGCGAGAATCTGTTGGTTATTGATCCCAGGTTCCTTCTATGTACTCGATTATTCATCCGTTTCCGGAAATACCTGATTTGTTTCTTGTAGAGTTTTTTGGGGGGGCCGAGGCTCTGGCATCGAATCTCAGGCCGAAAAAAAACGCAACGATTAGGAGTGTTTAATGGCTTCTTATGATTGGTATCTGAATTGGTACCACTTGGCTCTATCAAGCTTCGGTTGGCGCGTGGTGGGGAAGGGACTTTTCGGTGGGTTGAGGTTGGATCTGGCCCGCGCTCGAGACTGGGCTTCAAGACCGTGGCGATTTAGTAAAGGGGCGCTAATTTCTAGCGGTGCCTTTGTCTATAATTAAATCCGTGAGTACTTTTTCTAAGTCCTCAGGGGAAACTGTGAAGTTCTTATTACAAAAATGACAATTCACCGATGCTTCTTTGCGCTCGTCGACCATTTCTGCAAGGTCCGTGGCGCTCATCATTTTCAGGGCTACAAGCACGCGCTCGTAAGAACATCGGCATTTCCATCTGAGTGGGTGAACCTTTGGGGTCCACTGAGCTGTGGGGCAGAAAGATTCAAGGATAGCATTCAGCTCTCCTGCGCGCCCATGCTTTTGGAGAAGTTTCACGAAGAGTCCATCCTCGAGTTGTTTTCGAAGCGACTCAAGGAGTTGGAGATTTGGGTTAGGTAAAGCCTGTACGAATATTGCGCCTGCCAGATCAACATTGCCGTGCTCGTTCAAGAGGGTATCCGCTTGCAATGCTGTCAGGTTTTGATCTGATTGTTCTAAATAGTGCAAAACGTCGGTATCCACCTCCTTGTGGATTAACTCCGTTGTGCTTTGAACAAAGTCGTGAATGTCTGCATTGCGAATGACCGAGAGGTGACCCACTCCAAAGCCGGCGGCTATGGCGCGGCGGCCGGTGGGCGCCTCGTTGGAAAAGAGGGGGAGGTCCAAGTCTGGAGTTTGTACGTAACCTCGCAGGTCCCCGACCGCCGTTACGTCGGCGTATACTTGCTTTAAACGACCATTAGAAACGATTTGCATACTCAAAGCGCCCGGCTTTTCTTGCATTAGCCCTACCAAAGCTGTGCACGATATGAGCCGTCCGAGAGCGATGCTGGAGGTCGCCTTCAGCTCGTGCAGACGGGCCGCCTCACGGCATGTCGAGGCGGTCATAGCTATCCCAATGGTTAGCCCTTCATTGGGCACGGTCGCTATTTTTAATATGTCTTGCATCATCAGTACCCTTGGTACGTAGGTTGTCAAGCGGCTTTGAACTACGTGGGAGGGGCCACTTACGCGATTTCACCGCCTTCGTCCAATGCTTGTTGAAGAATCTCGTCGGCGTTCGAGGACCCGGTTTCATCTTGGATTTGTCGGCACTTGTTGAGAATTTCACCAAATTGACGTCCGGGGGTAAAGCCGGCTTGAATGAGGTGACGCCCCTGAACCACATCCGAGGTGGCACCATCGGCAACTAGGAATAGTTTGGCCTTAGCAATGAAGGCGTCTCCATTGGGATAAATCTGCTCGTCCGCATTTTGAGTGGTTCTGCCCCAATGGTCGGCTCTTGAGACTCTTTCTAAGAGGCTAAGGGAGACGTTAGCCTGAGCCAGCTTACGAGCGAGGCGGCGGTATGCGGAGGCTTTAGCACCTTGTTGGGGAAATTGTGCCGGAGCGAGGTGATACTCCACTACTTTCTCGATTCCGGCGAGAAGTTCTTTTCCGGCGCGCAAGCGATTCATGAAGTTTCGTGTCGGCTTTAAGCCCGCAGATTCATGTCCATGGCATCGCAGTGCACCGTCGATTTCTCGGGTGGTCATGGGTTTAC
>CAXGXL010000485.1:0-3679 GCA_964013555.1 uncultured bacterium | reverse complement strand
TCGGGATTACCGCAGCAATAGGGGTAGGGGTCTATGCCGCCTTTCGGTACATGAATCAATCTTCCAACACTGCAACTAAGAAGAACAACAGCCAAAGGGTTCAATTCTCAAAGGATAGCTACACGTGTGACGAAAAAGGAAATACGGCCACTATTCGAACCAAAGTATACGATGGGCCCACCCAGCCGACCCTCTTACAAGCAATGCTCAACATCCCAACCGGGCCACTAGGAGAGCCACGCTACTAAATCATAGTCACTCCAAATGTACCGTTTTTCCCGTTTCCAAAGGAAAAAGGTCGAGAAAATCAAAGGGCACCAACCAAGCCATTAATTTAGCACCAATTGTCGTTCTTTGACGAAAATAAAGGTAGCCCCCCAAAGGGTTCGCGCCTCGCCCGTCAGGTTAGGACCACAATGAAAGTCACACGCGCACTTGGCGGATTGCCAAATCCGGCGGCTGAAGGCAGATCCAATTCCGACCAAGACGAAAAGCACCTGCAAGTCATTCGCAATAATTTTACGCCCAACTATCGTATTCTCGGAGAACAAATTCTATACGCCAAAAGTCGCGAACAAGATTTTCCGGTCTCGTCAGAGAACCTCCTTCAGCGCGCGTCTCGTTTGGTTGGAACCCCTGGCAGTATTCCATTCCGCCAACTCCCCTATGCAGCCCAAGAGGTTCTGACTCAAAGGATCTCACCCCCCGAAACACAAATTTTCGATGGGCTAGACTTACGAACAACTGCTGGTCCACTCTCGCTTATTGCTGAAAAGAAGCCCTCGGATCGAGCCGCCGATTTGGCCATGCACGCTACAAGCTGCAACAACCACTTCGACAAAGCCATTACCGATCTTGTCTTGGAGACCTGCCCCACCAGCGCTGATCCGGTCATTTTTGAGAAACTAGGAGAATCCGTACGCCGATTGGTTGCCTCCAACCTTCAACGGCTCACTCCGACTCTGCAGAATAGAGCTATCCAAACTATTCGCAACTCCTCGCACACAGAGCTTCTTTGTTGGTTAAGCCCCAAGACAGACGCAAAACAAATTCTAGGGCGAAAGGTATACAACGCTCTTCTTGCCAATAGTGTAGACAAACTAAACCCGGATTACGTCATCGGCACCGCCGTTCGGGCGGGCCAAAGCCTGGCCGACCTAAAAGAAAACCTCTACCGCGCTCAATCGATATGGAGTATGAAGAATGTTAGCGAGCAATCAAGGGAACACAAGCTTGCGGCTCTAAACAAAGTCCTCAATTTTATAGAGCTTTAACAACGCCCCCGCCAGCTTGTAACGCTTCGAAAAAGTCAAATAAAACGTAACTCAACGAAGCTCGGCTGTTGAGCAGTGGATGTTTCCACCGTTGACGTGGTTTGCTTGGTAGTCATTTATAAATCGGATGCTGTTGTGTGAACTCGAAAGGGTTCGCCGAATATACTCCTCAAAAATACAAAGAGCGCCGCTCCCCTCACCTCGAAGAGGTCCAAACGGTTTAGGAATGCACAAAACCGCGTGGGCTGAGGTCTGGGTGGCCACAAGCATATTGACAGGATTGGGACACAACGGCTGGTAGCCCAAACGCTCTTGGGGTCCAAATCCCCCAAGAGAGAAACTATCATCTCTCGTGCGGCGACGGAACAATACCGGCAAATCAACGATGTCTTCGTCCCCTAACCCCAACTCTTCCTCTAAAACCCGCCTAAGTGATTCGAGTCTCGGGACCACCTCTTTTGCTGCCTGCATAAGGCCCCCCACTTCTGACTGGATTTCCAAGAGCCTCCCCACCCGAAAATCCACCAGATCCATCACTTCACCCAAGCGCTGGAATTTTTCTTTAAACCCGTCCTCAACTCCGACGCACATTCGCTGCTGGGCACACTCCCCCATAAGCTTCATCGCCAATTCATGATTCGCAATGAGAGCTTTGAATCCATAAGTTGCCCCTGGCCACGGAACAAATGTTACTAACTCGTCGGTGTGTCCCGTTTGCAGCCAGGATGTATCAATTCTAACCAAAGGCTGCCTCTGTTGTGCCCGCAAGAAATCAAGGGTGGTCTTGCCCATTTCTCGGTCAGCATCTGAACCGACAAGAATCGCTCCGAAAGGAAACTTCTCACCAATGGGCGGGGTGCACAGAAAATTTCCCCCAGACTCAAGGTCTGACTTCATCTCTTCTTGCTCACCAATCGTCACCAGTGGTTTGCCGCTACTGATGCAATGTCGGTCCAACTCGGCGATGACCTCATCGTAGCCGCGGGTTTCACGCCTTACCGGATTCAACATCAACTCTGATGAATCGAGAATCGCCCCCGTCGTTGCAAGCGACCTTCCTGAGAATACCATATCCCGCACCCAAGTATCTTTAACTTCGCCCTGCATCCGAACAACCTTAATTCTCGTACTGGGAATTGCATGAGTCAGCTCACGTAAATACTGCGCGCAATCGGCATCATCCACTAACTTAGGCGGGACCGGTGGTAGGTTGGGAATCGGCGGAGCACTCAGCAAAAATGTTTTCTGGACTACTACCACCTCCCTTACGGGCATGAGGTGATTCGACATAATCCAAGCCGGCCCCGCTATAAAATGCTCCTTTTGATTTTCAACGCGTCCGGAGGGACTAACAACTCTCATTCGAACGGTGACACCCGCTAATTCTCTGCTTGGATGAGGAATATCAACAAGCTCGAACTTCCATGACGTTGGCAATCTACCGGAGGATCCTTGAGCCAAATCGAACATAATTTCATTCGAAAGGTCTACCCGGTGAAACTCTGATTCGGCATTACTGTGAAGCCCTAAGGTTCCAGCCCCCGGAGGCACAAGCGACACTTCACACCTATAGCCACTAGGAAAGTTCGCATCGGTTGGCCTGCGAGACAGTTCGATGTCAAAAACCTCCTGCCCCTTGTCTATTCGTGATTCAACGTTCAGCGACAGTTCAGGCAATCGCCCGCTTTCCTCTGAGGCTGTAGCAACCTGGTTCACTAAGTAAGAACTCGCTCTCAACTGCTTTGCGGCTAGTTCATCTTGTTCAGTCATGGGAGCCACCGGCGCTCCCTCTTGAGGCAAAGGAGGCACCGTTGCGGATAACGCTCGACCTTCCGGAAGCATCCGGTGCACATCACTGTGTGCAATGTGGACATCCATCCGGTTAGATTCCGATGACAATACTTGCAACCGTTCGAACACTCTTCCGGCAAGAACCTCAACATTCGCCTGCGAAAGAACAGGTGCCCTTTGTCTAATTGTTTTTTTCACCTGAGAAAGGCTAGCATCCCGTTGCACTGAACCTTCGAGACTTGGAAAACCAGACTCTCTACTCGCATGCAACACGAACTGAACCTTCATGGCCTAAAACTCCCAAAAGCATCAAGCGCTCACCTGAGCTTAGCACACAAGCGAGCCCATCACTGAAAATATTCATGTTCTTGTAGTCTATCAAAGCCCATGGATAGCAAATAGCCTTACCCCTAGAACCCTATTTCCGTTCAACTTTCACGAAACCCAACAGCGCTTGCTTGTTCGCAAGGTGCTTGACAATAAGTGCAGAAAAGACATCTGATGCGTCGCATTCGAACCTATTTTGCCAAGAGACAACACCCTTGAAAGCTGAAAGAGACAAGTCATGACAAAGGAATTTGCGTGGTACGCTGAGGTCGATGTTGCAATAGTTG
>CAXGXL010000484.1:0-3680 GCA_964013555.1 uncultured bacterium | reverse complement strand
CCAGCGGCAAAAGCATTTGCGGCTTGAATTATAGCCATGTGAGGCCTCGTTCTAGAACGATGACGATTACCAAGAGTATGTGACTCGATAGCAGAGCGACTGCCGAAGCTCCTTCTATTTTCTTTGGTAGTTCGGAGGTAGGTTCTTGGATAAATTGAAAGTAGGGCCGGAAAACCAATAGAGGAATCGCGAGGGCGGCGCCAAACCAGCCCACGTGAATATGGGGGATTACTAATTGCATCACCGAACAAAGAATCAGGGCACCCACTACCACCAGTCCGAACGCAACGGCTGGGGCTCCTTTGGTTCCAAAAATGCGGGTGTAACTGTCAATCGTGTCTCGTTCATCGTGAGGGGCTTTTATTTTTCTTGAGACTTCAAACGTGAAACCCGAAATAAATGAAAAACCGGCTAGGGCATATACCACAGGGGGAAGAGCGTTGTGCGGGCTCGCCATACTCATAACCCACAGTAGGCCTAGCGGCATGACGACCATGTGGGAAAGGGCGTAAAGGAAGAGTCGTTTACTTAGCCATTCGCCAACAAAGAACTCTTTGGCCATTAATGAACTCCAGATAATCACCCAAAACCAGGCGCGGGTGGCGTTTCCAACGGTCCATTCATCTAACCAAAACGAAACAAGGGCTTGTCCCGAAATGGCGACAACGCCAACAATTTTCAGATCGGTTAGGGTGATGAGGCCGCTTTGAAGAACTCGGTGGGGATGGTTGTGGCAGTCGAGCTCATAATCTTTATGTTCATCAAACATGCGTAGCATAAAGAAAAAACCATAGTAAGCCAAAAAGGGAATGAAGTCTCGTGTGCCAATGGGAATGGCTGCTGAATTTTCGGATACCACCAATCGGCTAAAGACAAGGGCGGTAACAAAGAGAACGAAGGTAAGAATTCCGTTGGCGACCGGAAATCTTTCATTGGCCCAGGCCAGAAAACGGCGAATCCACGGAGCTTCATGGGTCAAACCATGCTGGGGCATTTTGGATATCTCCCTTCTTGGGGTCCTACTTGGAGCCAAGAGCTTCCTCGGGTAAGCTTAGGGCTAACCAAGCGTTTACCGGCGTTGCCGGCTGTGTCACAAGCATATTGGGAAATGGACTTGGTTCCAACCAATTGGAGGCTTTTCTGATGTCAAATTTGGCTCTTGCCAACGGCAATGTCATCAATATGGCTCTTCATCATGCACGGCAAAACCCAATGCGAACTGCGGTGGTCGTTCCTACCGGGTGGAATGATGAGGTGGTCACGGAGGAAGTTGCGATTACCTATCGAGATCTGGTCGAGCGCATGCAGAATTTTCGGGCAGGATTGATGGCTCAAGGATTCCAACCCGGCGACCGTATCGTTTTACTCTTTCCTGTTTCCGTTGATTTTTTTGCTTTGGTGATGGCCATTATAGCCAGTGGCATGACCGTCGTTCTTATTGATACGGGCATGGGGATTGAACGTATCAAGTCGGCGATGGGGACTGCGCGAGCTAGAGGAATTATAACCATGAGCGCTCTTTTGAAGTATCGGTTTGTTGTGAAGGAACTTCGGCGGATCCCCAAGAAATTTGCGGTGGATAAAGCTGGTTGGTTTGTCAAGCCTCTCGGCGAGCTTAATTTGGATGGTTCAGACGTAGGAGAGGCGGTGGCGCGCTCTCCTGAGGACGAAGCCCTGATTACCTTTACTTCGGGTAGCACCGGTGCACCGAAAGGCGCCAATCGAACCCATGGGTTTCTCATGGCGCAATACGAGGCCTTTCGGACCTCTTTACCCGACTTTGAGGGGCAGGTTGAACTTCAGAGTTTCCCGGTTGTTGCTCTTCACAATATTGGCTGTGGAGTTACTACGGTGATGCCGGCTGTCGATCTCGCGACGCCCGGTGCGGTCAAACCGAAAGTTCTCTTGCATCAGATCAGGAGGTGGAAAGTCAATAGCATTGGCGCCGCTCCGGCCTTTATGGAGCGGCTTGGGGAATATGCTTTTGAAAAACAAATAGTCATTGGCACCATGAAACGGTGTTTTACGGGAGGTGCTCCGGTCTCTGCGCAATTATGCCGCACTTTGCTTCACGTCTTTCCGGGTGTGGAGGGGTTTGCCGTGTACGGCTCAACGGAAGCTGAGCCCATGGCCAAAGCTCGATTTGAAGAAGTGGTGGAGCTAAATGGCCAGGGCGAGGGATTTCTGGGGGGGCGAGTCGCGCCTGTAGCTGAACTTGTGGTAGCTCGGTTTACCCAAGAGCCTCCCATTCTTGGGAGTGATGGAATGACTCCCTTTAAGCAGGCGGTGGGGGAGTTGGGGGAGATCGTGGTTCGAGGAAGTCACGTCAATCGAGGATACATTGACAATCCCCAGGCGAATCTTGAAACCAAGATTTTGGAGGAAGATGGCAGTATTTGGCATCGAACCGGCGATGTGGGGTATTTCGATGAGAATGGATTTCTTTGGCTGACAGGTCGGGTGAAAGATGTGGTCATGCATCATGGTTCCTTGATCCAACCCTTGCCCGTCGAAGCAGACCTCGATGCTCTAGATGGGGTGGTGCGAAGCGCGTTTGTATCGAGTAAAGCCGCCCCTGACGGACTTATTTTTATTCAGAAAAGTGCCGGGTACGGAGAATCTAGTGTGGAAGAGTCGATCAAGGAGCGAATTGCGGCGCGGGGGCTTCACCCAATGAAGGTGAAATTTCTAGATGACATGGCGGTGGATGGGCGACACAACTCCAAGATTGACCGGCCCACTCTTCGAGCCCTTTTGGACGAAGACTAGCTCAACTTCTAGTCTGAGCAATCGTCTTGTCGAATTTCATTCTCGAGCTCTGAGACATCCACGAGTTCAAGAGTGGGGGAGTAGATGTGCTGTGAAGGATGGTGCTTGATCTCTCATTGCTTCGAAGCAGATTTAGGTGAATTCTTGGGTTGTAGGATATTCTCGGCAGACTCTATGGGTTCTAACTGGGAACCCAAGTTGTCTTGGAGTGGAAACCAAACCAAGAGATGCGCGCAATAACCATAGAGAAGTGGTAAAAGACTTACGGCGAAAGCCGCGCCAAACTTCGACAGGTCTTCGAGATGATCTGCCATTTTGATCCACCCTATTCCGGTACCAATCCATCCGGCCAAGATATAGAGGTGACTTCCTGCACGAGCAATGCGTCGACCCCGGTGTGGAGTCGAAAAAACAAATTTGGGATAGAGTATTCGAAATGCGTCGGTTCCGTAAATGCCGAATAAAATAGCATGAGCGCAGCCTATAACAACCAAGAGGCTTGGGACGTCAATAAATAAGGAAAACGAGCTGCCATAAGCGCAAGCTGCACCGAGCAGGACGATCCCAACAATCATACCCAATGCTCTCAATGGGGCGTCCTTCCAAACTGAACCACGTTTAACTCTCCTCTAGATCTTTCATACCGGTAAATTCGAACTCGTCCTTTCGGTGCTTGGTCAGTTCATGCAAGGACGTGAACTCATTGACACCTGTGCTGAATTCGATGTCACCTGAAGAAAATTGGCCAGGATGCTCGTAGCCCGCTGCGTGAGAAAGGGCCAAGAGTTCTTTTCGGAAACTATGCATGTATTTCATAAATCGCTCTGCTTTTAAGTCGACATCCAGGCCGGCCTGCAGCCACTTGTTTTGGGTTGCGATGCCTACGGGGCATTCTCCCGTATGACACTTTT
>CAXGXL010000483.1:0-3683 GCA_964013555.1 uncultured bacterium | reverse complement strand
TAGGGATGAATCATATGAAGTACATTTTGGACTCTCAAGTATTGCGAATCCGAGGTGAAATCTCTTCAGATATCTCAAGTGAATATGGTGGCTCTTATGATCAAGATGTCCATGTGGGGGCCGAAGGAGATATTGTTGAGGAGTTTGATCATACCGATGGTGTGAATTTTTATGATTTTCAAGTCGGGATAACTCGGCCGACATGGGAGTCGGTAGAGCAAACCCATCGAGTAACCTCGAGTGGCGCGTTGAGTTTGGGTTTTCTTTGGCCGCGTACGAAAGTGATTGCGCTAAATCGTGGACAGAATCAACCCTACCACATATCTGGCTACGGTGCAGCGTGCTTAGGGATCGTTCGTTACCACTATGGGGATACGTTTTTTGTGGACGTTAGTGTAAAGGGGGGATGGTTGCACTACGTTAATGCATATTCTTTTGAACCTATTGGGCATACTAGCCAATCGTATTGGTTTCTTGAATCGATTATAACAGCAGGGGTTCCATTTCGGCTATGATTAGATGGTGGTTATTGTCTTGTTTCTTATTGCTATGCCCATTGGGGGCACTCGCTGACTCCAATTCGTCGGTGCGGTTTACGTTTGAGACTACAGGTGTGTATCGGCTTGGGTGGAGCGACGCACTAGAATACGCTGGCGCCAGCCCAGAATTGAGTTTTGCTAACTATGAAGTGGCGGTTCCACTGCGGTTGGAGCTCTCAGATATGATTGCGTTCACTGGGACGTTCGTTAGCAACAACAATGTACGTGCACGGTATCGCCGAGAGTATTGGGACATAGCCGAGGCTATGGCGCGAGTTCGGCTCGGCGAGGCTTGGTACGCTCACGCTGGACGAATACTGGAGCCATTTGGTTTGGAGAATGAATCACGTTATCAGCCAATGAAGCGACGCATTTCTTCTCTTGCGCTCGGGTTTTATGGCTTCAATAACATGGTGGGGATGGATTATCTCGGTGCTGGAATATTCGGTTCTGGTGAAAATGAAATCTTCAGCTGGGCTTTGGATTTGTATATTGGGCAGTCCAGGATTCCGACGTCACGGTATTTTGACGCCGATTACGACAACTCCTCAGAATATTACCGACTTCGCAATGGGCCGCTTGCCGGTGGAGGGAGACTCCTGCTTGAGATGCCGGGAGCTGATTTGAGCATGGCTGTGAGCGGCAAGTTTGCACGACGCAGTGGTGAGCGAGCGCTTAACGACTATGCAGCTTCGCTTTCCTTAATGTATCAAGCTCAGTTTCTTGAGGTTGTTGTCGAGGGCCTCTACGGAAAAAGCCTCGACCAATTCATGGATTTTTATTTGCAGCTTGCCTATGAATTGGTGAATGACCTTAGTTTTGTCGCCCGGTTTGATTGGCTCGATACGTTTCCTCGTAGCCGCGAGGGCCGGCATTTGCGGCATCATCAGGAAGTGATGGCTGCTCTAGCCTATCAATTTACTGAAAACTGGCGGACCGAGTTGACTTATCACCTGGTAACCGGGAATCGATTTGCGAGGCCTTCAGGCTACGAGGGGGTTTCTCTTTTTCGAAGTCGCACCAATGATTGGGCTTTGCATACTCAAGCGGTTATGTTCGGTTTGGTTGTGTCTCTTTAGCAATCAAAAGAGCTAAGGAGGCAAAAAATCCAAGAAATCCAACTTGGTGCGTATATTTTTTCTCGTCAGATGGAAATCGTTTCGACCTTTTGCTTACTATAGAAGCATGAAGGTCCCTCTGGAACAAAGTAGCTCTAGCGAACCCAATTTAAAAGTCGGGGCGGTGACCGCTCTTACGGAGAGTTTTACGGGCAAACCTCTGGGCTACATTGTTAAAGCGCTCTACGGGGTCTCCGACGAGACCATAGAAGAAGCTCTTCAAATTCAGGAGGAAACTGGAGAAAGGCTAGGAGACATTCTTATTGATGAGGGGGTCATTAGTGGGGAACAACTAACAGCTTGCTTAGCCGTTTTAGCCAAGAAAGAAACCACTTTTTTGTCTCATGCCTTTTGGTTGCCTTTGAGAGAACATTGGTGGGCTCGTCATCTTCAGCTTACTCTTGAGAGTTTCGTGGTGACACTATTAACGTTGCTCATTGTTTCCTTTTCCTTAGGGCTCGAGCAAAGTGGACTTATTTCCCTTTTCTTAGCATCCGCAGCGTTGAATACTCGTTTCAATGTGGTTCTTATGGAGCAAGATGTTCGAAATGAATCTTTGAATATTTTGGCCTTGTTCATTGGGGTTTTATTGGCTTTTGTTGGTGTGGGGGGTGTTGCCGACTTACCCACCTTAGAAGCCGAGTTTGCATTTGTGTTGAATATTGCCAACATTAATCCCTCTAGCACACTGTCTCAGCGAAACTTTGGGACGTTTGATAGCATTGTGGTCCACAATGCCGTAGTTCTCTTATCTATATTTTTGTTGACCTTTATTTACAGAGGTTATGCGGTTCTTTTAACGTTATCTTGGAATGCATGTGTTTGGGGATTAACCCTCACGATCTTGTTCAAGCAGAGTTTTGAAGGGGGAGAAAGTGCTTCTGCTTATGTCTTTATCTTGGGGGTTGTTGGTCTCTTGCCTCATCTTATTTTAGAAGCTGTGGCGTATATTATCGGAGCAATATCAGCCATTGGAATTTCTAAGTCGTTGTTGTGGTATGAAGCGACTTCTAAACGTTTTCAGATTTTTTTTAGACGCTACGTTTTGCTATTGGTCGCGGCTTTTGGAGTGCTAGTTCTCGCTGGATTGGCCGAGTCATTTTGGGCATCTCGAATCTTGGAGCTCATTCGGTGAACTCCAGAAAAAGAGCATAAATAGTATCGTTTATGATTTTAGTTAGCAGCAATGAGGCGCATTTCACTTTGGTACCAATCTGGAGGGAGTTTCAATGGTGGCATCTTAGTGTAACTTCTAATAGTCTAGAAGAGAGTTTCTTGAAATCACTGGAGGTCTCGTGAGCACTCAAATTCATATGCATCGAAAACTTCCTGCAACGGAAATTTATGCGTGTTCAAAAAATGAAGCCAAAGAGATATTTCATAATATGAGTGAAGTTCATATTCACTTTGGAGAAGATACACACTACGAATTTGCTAAGGGGGTACATCATCCACCAAAGCTCAATGGCTGGGTTATAGCCGCAGCTACCGTAAAGAGGGATGGCGAATCGAGTGTGTCGTTGTACCCTATTCGCAAAGAAGGCTATTCAGAGCACGAGCATCGCACTTTTGTAGAGGCTGAATTGGTGAAGATGCGAAATTGGATTGAGCTGCAACAGAATCTGCCTGAAACACAAATTGTGGCGAACCGCCAATGGATCTTGGAGTCGGTGGTGGACGGTTTTTTACATCACGAGATTGAATTCTAATATCTTCATACGTGGAGCCTCGACATGGTGAGCCATTTATTCGAGGAAGGGGACGCTCCTTTGAGCGTACGAACGATGAAGTGAACGCGAATTTAGCCAACGGCGTTGAAGCTTATTTTTCCCGAAAGAACGAGCACTGGAGCTTGAAAATCGGTTTAGACAAAGAAGAGAGGATGAATCTGCGGTTGCTTGTGCAAGGCTCTTGATAGGGCTCTTAATAGCAGGAAACGGGCGGGCATCTCTCGATGATTTGGTTTGGAATATGACCGAGTAATTTTCGGTACTGCTGAACTTAGGGAAGCTTCGAGCAAGAAAGC
>CAXGXL010000482.1:0-3683 GCA_964013555.1 uncultured bacterium | reverse complement strand
ACAAGAAGAAAACAACAATAGTCTTCGGCCACCTTAGCGAGACTCGACGACTTTGGTTGGTAATGAAGTCCACAAAGTAAACTACTCGAGGAAATTTATTTTCGGCTCCACAATGAGGTGTTGGCAATACAGAGAAGAGAATTGGGACCAATGTAATCGCGAGAATAAGCGCTATCAGAACACCTGCTCCCAATACTATTCCGAGGTTGCGAAAGACAGGAGTAGGAACAAAGGCGATGGCAAGGAACCCAAAAAATGTGGTGATCGATGTGAAAAAACAAGCCTGCCCCACCTCGGTAACACTTTTAACAATAGCAACTCGCTTGCTGTACCCATCCTTTAATTCAAGCACATAGGTAGAACACAAATGCACAATATCGCTAAAACTCACGACCATCATAACGGCCGGTACCATTGCCATCATCAAATTGATTTCACGGTCCAGAAAAATAGCAAACGCAAAAGTCCACAAAATAGCAACAAGCCCAACTCCCCCCGTAGCGAGCACGGGCCATGCCTGTCCAAAGAGAAGGTAGACGATAGTAACTAGAACCAGTGCAGTAATCGGAAAAATAGCCGCCATGCTGTACCTGGCTTGAGCAGTAACCTCGATCATTTCAGGGACGAAACCCGCGACATGCAATCGCTGTCTTTCCAGCCCATGGCGTTCAAAGACACCAAAGAGTTCGCTCATAAAGCCCGGTAGAACCTCAACAGGTCGATCCTCTTTTGCATTCAATTCAAGAATGAATGCTGGCACATCCCCCGAGCTGCCCAGTAAAGCATTTGTGATAACCGGATCAGCCTTCACGGCCGCCCGAATCTCGGACAGAGTCATTTCCTTAGTTTGGAGACGTTCCGTATAGGATATCACTCGCAGCTCATCTTCGTTACTCTCGAGAAGCCTCAAATTCAAAAGGCTCTGAACTCGTCTGACTTCAGGATGAGCTTGCAAGTCCTCGGTAATTTGATTCAAAGCCTCCCAGCCTTGAGGAGTAAAAAGTTCAGCATTCTCAACAACAATGAAGATGACATCACTTTCACCAAACCCATCCGCCAACGTGCGGTACCGAGAATATTCAGGGCTATTGCCAAAAAATAGTTTTACTAAAGAAGACGCAAAAACCCCTTGGCTAACCACCGCAATGGCCGCAATTGAAATCGCAGCGCACACAGTCAAGACCGCAGCTCGATATCTGAGAACGAACTCAATATAGCGTTGGACTAACAGCTTGCTTCTCCAATTTCGAGAGAGTACCCCACCACATCATCTAGAGCGACTTTGTACGGCTGGAGGTTGACTGGAGCAAGTCAATTTCTTTGATTTTGTGCACTAAAATTCCGCAAGATACCAATTCTCGATGATTTGGACGTGAAACCTAGCCTCTACCTCGCTCAAAGAGGCTAAACTTCCTGATATCCTAGCCTAGATTCACTTCCCTTACCGTGCGCCCCAAAAAAAACTCAAAACATACAAAATCACCGAGAATCTTGAGCGTTCACGCTCTAACTTCATTTGATTTACATCGAAACACGGTCTCGGTACCACTCATTCCACAAAGAGCACCGTGAACGAACAATGCGCTCGTTACCTCGAAGCGTACGTTCCACCAGGCACTGGTATTCAAGAAACTCGAAGTAGTCTTTAAGGGGTCGCAAACCAATCTCTCGTTCTGCGTCCCGAATGGTGGTCCCGTGTTCACCGCAATCAAGCAAAAATTGCATCAGAGAATGTTCAGGGGCAGCATACGAACCTCGATAGGTCACTCCCCTGCCTAGATCGAATTCGGACCAGATAGCTTCAAATAGAAGTTCAAGATCAATCAGGGCGCCATCCATCGCCGATCTTAGGTTGCCCAACAAATTGCGTTCTTTGACTTCAGATAGAATCCGAGCCAGTAAATAGGGGTGCTGTCCGGTAATAGAAAGCAAATCACTGGCCTCTTCGTGACTAGCCTCCGGTAGCCAATAGTTGATCATCGATCTCGCTTCAGCCTCTAAGAGAGGCGATAAAACAATGGGCCGCAACCATTTCGAAAAATGCCCCACTTCATCGAAAAGATACTCGCGAAAAATCCGCGTGCCCGAACAGATCAAGGCCACCGGAGTATGCTCTTGCTTTAGATTGACAAAGTCCAAGAATGCCGGAAGAATCTGCTTGAACCGCTTTGTCAAAAGCAAATCCCCATTGTCAATACACAGAACGTAACGACACCATCCCTTGCCACCGCGCAACTCCCTATACAAATCAGCACAACTCCGTATCAAGGTTTCCCAGGGAAGCTCCGTTCGAGAATTGAAAACGGGTCGAGGTAGCTTAAGATCACCGCTTCCACCTCGAAGAGCGGGCTCACTCAATGTTTCAACCAATTGAGTCCAAATTATCTCCGGTAATAGAACACGCTTCGACCACTTCGAAGCGCTCAAATCAACAATAACCGGAACCACCCTCAAGCCCCCAGGATCATTTTTCCATTTTGCTCTAGAAACTCTATCGAGCTGATAGAGAACGGAAGTCTTACCTGATTTGGGGCCACCGCAAAGTCCAAAAGACCAGCCCTTCGCCACTCCCTGGAACAAAGAACGCAAAAGATAGTCCCGGCCGAAGAAATCGGACGTTCCCCCCACGTGGCCTTCAATTTCTCGTTTCAATGAGAGCCCCTTTAGGTTAGAGCATCAACAACCGCACGAAAGAGCTTCGCCCCCAATATTTCGGGCCCCAAATCCTTGGCTTGTGTCAAAGCTCTATTGGCCTCTTCCAACTCGCCACAATCCATTAAGGCAACACTATACTTCCATAGATACTGCCCTAAACTCGATTTATCGCCAGCCGCTTTAGTTTGCTCAATTAACTCACTTAGCTGCTTGAGTCTCTGCAGGCGCACCCTCTCAACTTCGTCGAGATTTCCCTCGTTAAGAAAAATCGTCTCCATAAAAGCCAAAGCCGTAACCGAATGCTCTGATGGAGTTTCGGTAATCCCGACTTTCCGAAGCTCAAAAATTGATTTTTGTTTTTTGCCCTGATGGTAGAGACAAATTCCTTGAGATGTACGAGCAGCCAACGACCAATAGGGGTGTTTGCGTTTGGCAGCTATACCAAAGGTTTCAACAGCATCGTCCAACTGTCGCTGCCGAAATAACATATCCAGACCTATTTTATAGAGCGCTTCAACGCTTTCGTCACTCTCGGGATGCTCTGCCACAATCTGCTCACGCACTTTACGTAATCCATCATGGTCGTTTGCCGAATCGTACTGGGTCAATTGTTCCAATAACGCCTGCAGATCAGCCATCATTCACATCTCCTTGAGGTGCCAACTCGTATTGGAGTCGAGCAAGTCTATCAAAATAAGCAAGTCTCTCGCAGAACTTATTCAAGATTCTTTATTCCCAATCAAGCAAGCAAGCCCACGAATCGCAAAACGCTTTCGGAGTCAGTGCAGTCTTCGAGAGCGTAGCAAAAAAAACATGGAAATGCACTGGCGTAAATCTAACAAAAGTGTTCAGCATTTATAAGCTTTCTCCCGAGAAAAGTTCGCCCCAAACCCGAAAGTCTAACCAGCCTAAACTTATTTATTATTTCAAATCATTGAATTATAGTTCAAATAGCTCAACTTACTTAGATCGGTCAAACGAGCAAGAAATTTGCTTGACTCCAAGAGAAACGAAGACCAAAACTCGTA
>CAXGXL010000481.1:0-3687 GCA_964013555.1 uncultured bacterium | reverse complement strand
AAGCCCTAGGCTATTGTGTCGTTACGCTAATTGCACCAGACATCAAGCCATGCACGCCATCGACTGAATAAACCCGAATATAGTGAACTCCGCCTGCACTTGTGTGGGTCAGGAGTTTATTGTGATTGGATGTAATATCCTTTTTTACCAGGGTCGTTAGATTATCGTGCAGACTAAAGAGATCGAGAGCTGCGACTGAACTCGTGTCTGATGTCAGTCGAACTTCAATTTCCTTCCCAGCATCCGCACTAAAGTGAAACCAGTCTTCATCAAGCGAGTTTTGACAGAGCAAAAAAGACCGACCTTCGGTAACAGGGTTATCACCAAGATTAAGAGCGCCTCCACTGTTGTTGTTCGGCTCACCCTCCGTGTCTAAGCATAAACCACCCGAAATCACTTCGATCCGAAACTCCAAATTGATTGCACTTCCCTCAGTTGCATGAAATCTCAAGAAAAGTGGGGGCTCCGGAACGCTATTGACCGTAACGACAAAGTTCCCTGTACTACTGGCACCGCTAGCGAGTGTCTCGGAAAACTCATCTCCTCGCGTAACAAAAACTTCAACTCTCCCTGCCTCCCCAGGAAAACCACCAGAAACAATCAGGCCGTCATTGGCTTGAATCGAGTTGCTATTAATTTCGAACCACTCATCATCGTCAACTCCACAAATCTTCGATTCATGAGGGCCACTTGCGCCATTAGCAAAGGTCAAAACTGTTGCATCTTCAAAAACATTATTGGGTGCAGCCAAATCAAATACATCGTTTTCCGAACAGGTTTCGTCCACGCAGCTTCCTGCCTCACACACTTGCGGCTGTAGACAATCAATATCATCGCTACACGTTGTGGCTGCCTTACACACATTGAATTCACATGTTTGAGCTCCTGCGCATTGGGCATTCTCCAAACACTCGACACACTGTCCTAAAGCAATATTGCAATGTGATCGAGAGCTGCAATCACTCTCTTGGGTACACACAATCGCTTCACACTCCAATAAATCCGCAACACAGTACCCCCCAGAACAATCCTCATTCGTTCGACATTCAGGAATGTCCGAAGTGCAAGCTCCATTCACACATACTCTTGGACCATTACAATGCATATCTGAGAAACACGGGCTGGGCTCTATACACTCTCCAGTCTCTTCATTACAGGTTTGAAGCGGACTGCAATTACACAAAAGCTCGCAATTGGCATTGACGCATTGTCGTCCGGCCTCACATGCGCTTTCAGAGGACTCGTACGCACACACGCCCTGCGAACAGCTACCGTCATTGGCATAAGTGATGATGCTATTGCCATCGCACGTAGGAGAAGGAGGACTATCGCAGACAATATTCTCGCAAGGATCTACCTCCTTGCATACACCATCCTCGCATAACTTATCCCCGCAATCACTGAGCGTAGGGGCATAAAAACACTCTCCTCCCCGACACTCACCAACCGTTCCATAGGTTACTCGCTGATTTCCATTGCATGCTGGCGCAGGAACTTGATCGCAAGAAATATCCAGGCATGGATCTGCTACGCACTCACCGAGCTCACAAATCAATTCCCCCGAGCATTCCTCATTTCCAGTGCAAGCTGATTCCGTAACAGAAATCGGTCTCTTAAGTTCCGTATCACAACCAAGATGTAAAAAAGCTACTGCAGCCGCGAGCATCATGACTCGAGTTCGGCATTTGCCACCATATTGAATTGACTTCAGTCTCATCACCGCTTCTCCCCGACCTCTTCCAGCAACATTTCCAACACAAGCCTCTATACTAAAGAAAACCACATCTCCCCCTAAACCGAACCACAATTCTTAAGGACCAAAGGTCACTACTTGGTAAAAAATATCATCGTCTTCTTCACTATTCGGGTTTACTCCATCCGCTACGCTCGATGCCTTCTCGCCACCATCCTGCCAGCCAAAATGGAGGTTTCCGGCAGAATCCACCAATAAATCAACATTCGTAGAAAGACCGCTGGTATTCTCCAAACTGCTAGGAGCTCGAAAAACAATCGTCCCACCGACGCTTACTTGTGGGGTTGTGTAGCGGATATTCGGCTCCCCATTTGCGATTGAAGGTTCGGACCAGGCTACAACTATCTCCCCACTCTCTAAGATTGCCAGTTTCACCGATTCGGAGTTATACGAACTCGATACGGTTACCCTTTGGTATTGCGCGTTTTCAGCACACCACCCACCTGCTAAAGAGCAAGACTCGGCAGTGTAAGTCCTCAGGAAAATATCGGTATCTGCGCCCATCCCCATACTGTTTAGTGTATCCTCCCAAGCGATAATCAAGCGATCGGAAGAACCTGTAGCGTCCACAACCACGTCAGGATCACGCGAAGCTGCATTTTGCGTGTTGTCGCTTCCGTTATCGGACACCAACTGATAGTCCCCAAGCACGACTCCATTGGACTCCAACCTCAAAGTTCGGTGGTATATGTCACCATCAGCATTCGTTTCCTGGTCTATACGCCCCAACTCCTGCCAAACAATATGCGCAGTCAATGAACTGTCTAGAGCAATAGCTGGACTCGTTGAGTTCCCATCGTTGACATGATCGGAAACCTTCGTTAGCGCTGACCAACCGTCATTCCAACTAGTGTGAAAAATATCTTTTGCCCCGTCTTCCCAGACCAGATGAACCGTTCCATCTGCAGCCACCGCCATATCCAGAGCGCTTTGATTCGCCGAACTATTGTGAACAACACTAAGTGGGCCCATGCTGTTGTCATCTAAGTCTATTGTGCGGTGAAAGATATCAAAATCCCCTCCACTATTTCCAAATTGCCCATTGCTACTCCAAGCAACATGCAGCATCCCATTCCCATCTATGCCGACACTAGGAGTCAAATCCGAGCCATCCATATTGCCAACGCCACCTGCATCAGAAATTAACGCAATCGGACTCCAGCCATCCACACCAAAGGAGCGATGGAAAATATCATTGGGGCTATTTCCCGATTGAGAATCCCGGCACAGGATTCCTGTGTTGCCAAAGCCGTACTGAATGCACTGATCACTCCACACAAAATGCAGGGTTCCGTCCTCTTCGACGGCCATAGCAACATCACGTGAATGTCCCGGCGTTAGCGTATTGCTAAGGTTCGTCACCCCAAAGGTGTAGATCACCTCTACTGATTCAGTCGTGGTGAACCCAGCTAAATTAGTAGCTTGGCATACAATCGTGTGAGCACTGCCGCTTGCCCAACCAGCATCTGCAGCGCTATAATCCACAAGATAAGTACCAGTACTAGCATCTACCGCAACCTCATCGCAGGGCTCACTATCAACGCAGATCTGGACAGTATCTAGAGCCGTCTGAGCAATACACTGACTATTGGTACCACAATCCGCATCAACGCTACACCCCACATTGAAGTCATGGGAACAATGCCGGCCCAACACATCAACTTCGATAACAAAAGTACCCGATGTTATAGCATCCCCGTTTTGGGGGCGTACAAATGAAATTTTGGGCCCCCCCACCCGAAATACAACCGCCGCCACTTCACGACTCGCATTTCCAACCGCATCGACGGAGCTAAAATACAAATTGTTTGCTCCGGTATTCATCGCAATTTCTACCGAAAACTCCGTTCCACTCTCGATGGATGCAATCTCTTGACAGGTTGCATCCTGCTCCCTACGCAAACACAAATTACCATCCAGGGCTTTACTGCCAG
>CAXGXL010000480.1:0-3699 GCA_964013555.1 uncultured bacterium | reverse complement strand
CACTGGTTGAGCCATCTCCCAAGAGCCCTAACGCCAAGGACCGAAGCGCCACTGCTTCTTTGTTCCCAGAAGCACCAGAGGATGAATCGCTGAGCCACTCCGTCACGTTCGTCAGAGCAGGCTCCTCCTGCGAATCGGACTGTGTTTGCGTCGACTCGCTTAACTTCTTGAGGTCTTCGTTGGCATTTGCCTTTGCGTCTTCAGCTTGGCGTTGTTTCGCAGCCCGTTTCTTGCTCTCTTTTTGGCTATTTTTTTGAGCTACGATTCCATCATCCACGAAACTATTCGCAATGACATCGGCTTCATTGATGGCTTCCGCAAGCTGCGATAAAAGCTGAGCAATCGCTCCGATTTGCTTGGCCGCCGATCCCATAACTCTAGCAGTGGGCACTTGATGTTTCTTAGAACTCTCTTTTGGATCACGTTGAATACGGAGTTCTTTTTCATCCGTTTTTGAACTCGTCTTCACCTTTTCAGTGGGTTCTCTTCGAAAGCTCGTCTCATGGACTTTTTGCAATAATGCCGACTTTTTAGAACCTGCCTTTTTAAGAGTTTCGCGTTGAGACTCCTTGGCATTTTTTTTACTGCCTCGTTGTTGCGCTACCTGGTCATCCGCAAACTCGCCGGGTGTGGTTTTGGATGGGCCACCAATTTGACCTGGACCTGCCATGCTACTCTCCATCTAACTCAGACAAACAGGTTATTCCTGCCCGCTCAAATTTCTTAATCTCTCAAGAATCGCAGCAGATGACACCGTTCCCCGCCCCTTATCCTTCCCGTCTACGGTTGGCAGCATGTCAATCACTTGCTCGACGATATCGTCGGAATGATTCTCGGTTAATTTATCGCGCAAAATGCGCTCATCGTTCTCAATAACGGCAATGATTCCGGCTAAAAGCGTCGAGCGGCTGGGATCATCAATAAATCGCACAAAGACATCGAGAATTTTTCCCAATAATTCCTCATGCAAGCGCTCGAAAAGCCGCCGTGCAGCCTGATTGTTAGCGGGATCAAACTTGGAAAGCATATGCAAGCCCGCCAAATCCTCCTCAAAATGAGTCGCCAAGGCAGCCTGACCCGGCTTGGGGCGTGCTAACCTAGCGAAGATATTACTTAAAACCCACAGCCGCTGCCACCGCTCCTTGACATCGTGGGATTGAGTTGCATCTAAAAGAGCATCTAAGTCTAGGGTGCGAGCCCTACTCAAATAAACAAGCGCAGAATAACAATCTCGCCCTTCAATCAGCTTCTCACAAGCATCTAAGATACGCTCTAACTCAAGGGAAGGCATGTCATCATCGGCAACAAATTTGAATTTCCTACCAATTTGCATTCCGCCACTTCCACCACTTGGATCTTGCCCCATGGGACTTGGGCCAGGTAGACCTCCTGAAGGCGGAAATTTATTTGTCATGTCAGCCAACCTCTTAGCATCTTACATTGTATACCCTACTTTACAGAAATGAGGAAACCGGGTTTCGTTTCCTGACGAAAAATACTGTTTTTCTTGAAAAATTAGATACTTAGGACGGCTCAATCCAAGCCCAAACCCACCCCAATCATCCGAATACCCCTCACCCAAGCCAGTGAAAGCCTGTGCACATAATCCTTGTGCACCTGACTAGGTGGTAGAAATGCCTTTAAATCTATTAGTTTAGCCGAAGCTAAACCCCAAAGAGGCACCGCTCTGAATCGACGACCGCTCGCCTCTTTGTCAAATTGGTGCAAACAATGCCCCACTAAGCGGTGTGACTCAGCGTCTACATAAACCCAATCTCCATAATGAAGCGTTCAAACTCCCGCATATAGTCTTCTCGATCTAAATGCAGCAGATGCCCGCCAGGAAACCAATGAATGCGACACTCCCGCCAGTGCTCCCAGAGCAATCGAGTGTGCTTGGGAGGAACAAGCCTGTCCCCGGCCCCGCCAATGACAAAGAGCCGTTCGGGAGCGATCACGGGCTGGTAACTCAACGGAGACGTTACAGCTAAAATCCGCCGCATCTCCTCCAGGTTGTGATCCGTATGCTTGAACAAATGCCGTATCACAGTTCCTAGAGGCTCCCCCTCAAGAGCCAGATCAGCAATACTCGCGACCGGCACTATTGGCACACAAAATTGTAATCGAGATTCAACGCTAGCTAACAACGCTGAAACGTAGCCCCCAAGGCTGACCCCAGCAACCCCCATCGAGGTAACACCAAATTCTTCCTCCAAAACATTCATAAAGCACCGAATGTCAAATATTGCATGCCCAAAGGCTTCGTTGATTCCGGGCAGCCCCCCCGCGAAAAAACCAGATCCACTAAAGGGTGAGAATCGATTTTGGCGCGGGCCATGAAATGGCAGCGTCACTGCCAACACATCACACCCTACTTCGTAAATTTGGCGAATTCCCATAAACCATTCATTCAACCAGTAGGACTCGGCACCGAAGCCATGAATCATAATGACGGTGGGCCGCGGTCCCGACTCATGGCGCCAATAACGAGCGTGAGCAATCCTATTACGTTTGCTCCGTAAATACTCTTTTCGAAATCGCGTATTAAAAGGCTCGTACGAACTTTCAAAATTAAAATCTATGCAGGCCCCCTCATAGGGGTCGTAATAAGGCCAAGTGGGTGCCTGTACACCAACCTCAATCGTCTCCGGAGGCGGGGCAAAAAACACATTCGGATTACCGGTTTCTGCAATGGGTTCGTAGAATTTCCGATGTACCTCCATTTCTCGCAATTTACTTGGCCGAAACCCCAAAGGAAAAGCAGTCAAACCAACTCCAATAGCCCCGAAGGTTCTCACTGCCATATCGACCATTCCGGTCATCCGAATTCGAGAGTCGTCGTAGAGGCCTAAAGTGAAATGCTCAGGATGCTCGTAGAAATCCTCTTCTAGCTGAGACCACCATCGTCCAGAACGGCCTTCAGCCGAAGACTGTCGCAAGGTCTCGTGTGCTATTCTTGAAACTATCGACTGCGGTGCTACACCCATTAAACTTCCTGGCCCCCCATTGATTGTGATTTCAGATTAAACGAGCTTTCCCGTAGAGTAACCAACGGTTGCCATTTAGCAAGCTTCTTACCAAAAAAGAGCTAAGTGGCCTGTTTTTACTATATTTTCAAGAGCAAGGCATCAAGAAGCACCTCATTAAATTAGCAGCACTCACTTAAATTTTTAGAGTGTTTAGGCCAGAAGATGCCCTAGTCAGAAGAAGTTCAAAATGGTAGTCACCCGTTTTTATTCCGTTCTCCTTTAACCTAAGCAAAGAGAATGCCTGACATGACTGAAAACACCCCAAAGACGATTTTTCTCAAAGACTACACCGAACCCGATTTCTGGATTGACTCCGTCGACCTCCGTTTTGAACTCGGAGAAGAGTCCACTAAGGTCATCACTAAGTTGGTTGTGCAGCGCAATCTCAATCGCCCCGCAGATCTTCCCCTGGTACTTGATGGCCAAGAACTCACCTTAGAAAGCCTGCTGCTCAACGGAGAAGACCTTCCACCACAAGCATACACTCTATCTGACTCCTCCCTTACAATCCCCGGGCTACCCGACTCATTTGAGTTAACAACGCGGGTTTCAATTAAACCTCAAGAGAACACAAGTCTCGAAGGGCTGTACAAATCAGGCACTATGTTTTGTACACAATGTGAGGCCGAAGGATTTCGTAAGATAACCTACTACCTTGACCGCCCCGACG
>CAXGXL010000479.1:0-3702 GCA_964013555.1 uncultured bacterium | reverse complement strand
AATTGTTTCTGCTCGAAATCGAGGGTGCCCTCCTTGAGCCTAAGCAATTGGACTTTAGTGAATTTTTCGAGTCTTTGCTGGTAGGTGTCGGCAGATTGGAGCAGAGGATCTTTGGCATTTCGGCCAATGCATAAGATCCTTATTTGAGGCATGTTCTAGTTTATCCTATAGCGCTCGTGCTTGAGTTTCATCTGAAACCACGCGCTGGGGCGCTTCTTTCCAGATTTGCTCAAGATTGTATTCCTCACGCGTAAACTGATGAAAAACGTGAACAATAACATCGCCGAGATCCAACAAAACCCATTTGCCTTCGCGAGTGCCTTCGATGCCCTTGGCGAAGTGATTGTGTTCTTTCTTCATCACCCCTTGAATGTTCTCTGCAATTGAAACGACATGTCGATCGCTTGTCCCAGAAGCTATCAGCAAAAAATCTGCGTAACTTGAGCGCCCTTGGATATCAATTACGAGAATATCGAGACCTTTCATATCAAGAGCGGCCTGTGATGCGATGTCTACAATCTTTTTAGCACTTAAGTTGGTTTTGCCTGCCATCATACGGAGTTCTTTCAGTTGCCGGTTCAAGAGTGCGAGCTTGTACGCGTCCAAATCCGGTCTGTAAATATAATAATTGAATTTTTATGTTGACGCCTAAATGAAATTTGCTGAATAAACCCATGTAGTTAGCTTATGGCCGAATTTGACCATCTCCGTAAACGACGTATTTTTCCGCTGTGAGCGCCTCAACTCCCATGGGCCCGTATGCGTGAATGCGGGTTGTACTAATTCCCATTTCGGCTCCCAGGCCCAATTCACCGCCATCATTGAATCGGGTGGAGGCGTTGATTAGGACGCAGCTAGCGTCCACAGTGCGAGTGAATTTCTCGGCGACTTCGGTATTTTCGGTGATGATGGCGGCTGTGTGGTTAGTACCGTGGGTATCTATGTGCTCGATAGCCGCGTCGACTCCTTTGACCACACGAAGTGCCAAAATAAGCTCAAGGTACTCTGAATCCCAATCTTCTGGGGTGGCTTGTTTGAGGGTAGGGACAACACTACAGCTGGTTTCGCAACCCCGAATTTCCACACCGTGCGAACGCAATTGCTCGACGACTCGCGGAAGGAGCGCTTTGGCAATACGCTCATCGATTAAGAGGGTCTCCATTGCATTGCATACGCCAGGGCGCTGTACTTTTGAATTCTCGGCTATAGCCAGGGCGCTTTCTTGATTTGCATCGCCGTCTATATAAACGTGACAAATTCCTTTGTAGTGTTGCACAACAGGAATTCGGCTATTCTGTGCTACGTGGCGAATGAGTTTTTCTCCTCCACGTGGAATAACCAGATCGATGTCTTCATCAAGGCTTAGTAGAATATCGATGGCGCGTCGATCTTGGGTAGGGGTTAGTTGCACGGCTGTGTGGGGAAGTCCTGCATCAAGTAATCCTTGTTGCACGATTTCATTGAGGACTCTGTTGCTCTGCGATGCTTCCGAACCACCTCGTAGTATTGCAACATTTCCGCTTCGAATGCAGAGCGCCGCCGCATCAAGGGTTACATTCGGTCGCGACTCATAAATCATTAGAATTACGCCTAATGGCAAACGGACCTTAGAGACCTCTAGTCCATTTTCTCGCTTCCATGAACGAGATGTCTTTCCCACAGGATCTGGTATCTCGGCGATTTTTCTCAGTGCTAAAGCCAAATCATCAATACGCTGGCCGTTGAGTTTCAGCCGGTCACACATGGCACTTGAGAGCCCTGATTCCTTAGCTCTCTGCAGGTCAATGGCGTTCGCTTCCTCTACTTCAATTTTCGCATCGAGCAGTCTCTTAGCTATTGCCTCAATAGCTTGTGTACGTTGATTGGCAGAGGCTCTGGCAACGGGACGAGAAGCTTTTTTGGCTTCGGACGCCAAGATTCTAATCGTGGTGTCTAGACTGTTTGAGGTGGAGTTCGGCATCTTTTTCTCTCTTTGAGTTACTGTTCAAGGAGCACCAAATCGTGGCGGTCGACTATGGATTCTGTTGCAATATAACCAAGTATAGAAGCAATTTCCGAGCTTGGTTTTCCGATTAATTGGATTAATTGCTCGCTTGGATAAGCAACCAAGCCTCGGGCGCACAGACCGGTAGGGCTATGGATATCCACCATCGCTCCTCGTTCGAAGTTACCTTCTACTCTGGTGAGCCCTTTGGGTAAAAGCGATGTACCACTTTGGGTGATGGCCATGGCTGCACCGGAATCAATGTAAATCGAGCCCTTCGGTCGCAGGGTAAAAGCGATCCAGTGTTTGCGACCTTGGATTTGCCTTTTGGGCATGAAGAGTGTTCCTACATCTTCACCGCTCATGAGCCGTTGCAATATATTGGCTTCATTTCCCCCTGCGATAATGACAGGAACTCCCAGGGATGTCGCAGTATTTGCTGCTTCGACTTTTGTTCGCATTCCACCGACGCCGAGTCCAGAACTCCCGGGAGAACCGGCGAAGCGCATTGCGTCTTTCGCAGATTGAACTAAGGGAATACGTTCTGCACTTCTCTCCCGCTCGGGATTAGCGCTGAAAAGAGCTGGGACGGTTGTTAGAAGAATCAATAAATCAGCTCCTACTAGGCTGGCGATATGAGCCGCTAATTGATCGTTGTCTCCGACACGAATTTCATCGGTTGCGACAGTGTCGTTTTCATTGGCGATTGGGAGCACCCCTCTCTTTTCTAGATTAAATAGCGCGTGTCGTGCGTTCAGGAAGCGTTCTCGATGCGCTAAACCGGCATGAGTTAAGAGGACTTGGGCCACCGGTATATTGTATTTTCCGAAGGCTGCGCTCCATCGTTGCATCAGGTAGGGTTGGCCTACTGCAGCAGCCGCTTGCAATTGACCCAATTGGGCTGGACGGTTTTTAATTCCCAAGATGGGAAGTCCTTGGGCGATGGCTCCACTCGAAACCAAGACAACGTGGTGCCCGTTGCGGCGTAAAGATGCTATTTGAGATGCAAAGTGGTTGAATATTTTTTTACTTGGTCCGGCGAGAAGTGCACTTCCAATTTTGACGACAATACGTCGACAAAGAGATAAGTGGGATCGACTGAATGTAGAGTCTAAGACTTCATCGCTCATTAGGGGGTTTTTACCTCAGGCTCGTTTTGTTGTGGTTGTGTCTTAGGTAAATATTTTCGCATGAAGCTTAGAAGATTGCGAGGAGGTTTTGCTCGGCGGTGTTCTTCAATGCTCTTGGGGGCCTGAATCGGACGAACCTTTCCTATGTCTGTGATGGAACTTTCGTAGTGCAAGGCCAATTGAGTAGGTTGAACTTCCTGATCTGATATTTCCACTTTACCTGCAATTTGGGAGCGTACTACGACTCCAGTTTTTTCGTCTATCCACAGAGTTCCAGAAATCGACAAGGGCTTGGCCAGTTCACGCCATTGGCTGGGGATCGGAATAGGGAGTTGTGGAGTCGGTAATTCAGATGCATCAATGGAGCGGGCGTTCACGTGTGGGTTTAGATCTAGCTTGACTTGGAGGGTTTTGCGGCCAAGGTGCTGTGATGGAACTCCCTTCGAGAGTTCTAGCTGTGGTCGAAAGACCTGCAGTGTTTGGTTGAGGCTAGAAAAAAGCTGTTGCCCCCACTTTTCACTACTCATATCTCTTCTGGGTTTTTTTCGCAGGTTGCCCTTGCCATGGCGAATGTAGAAGTCGGCTCCA
>CAXGXL010000478.1:0-3706 GCA_964013555.1 uncultured bacterium | reverse complement strand
GCCATTGCATCGAGCGAGCCGCCGCTCGATGACTTGTTTTTCGAAGCTCTCGAGAAGGGGGTAGAGCTTTCCTTCGTCGGGTACGTGCGAGAGCGTGGGCGGTGAGGCGTGGCCTGGGAGGGCTTGCTCTACATCGCTAAGTTCAATGGTGGACCCTCCGGTCATGATGGCGAGTCGTTCCGCGGTGTGCGCCAGTTCACGAATATTGCCTGGCCAATCGTGCTGCTGGAGGCAGGCAATGGCTTCGGGTGAGAAAAATTTATCGCCCAATTCGTTGTGCTCGCAGGCTCGCTTAAGGAGATGGGATGCAAGGCCGGGAATGTCTTGGCGACGCTGCATTAAAGAGGGAACTGCAATGGGAATAACGTTAAGGCGGTAAAATAAGTCTTCCCGAAAGTTACCTTCGGCGACTTCCTTTTGAAGGTCACGGTTAGATGCTGCAATCACCCGAACATTAATTTTTAGGGTTTGTTTTCCGCCTACCCGTTCGAATTCTCCTTCTTGCATGACGCGGAGCAAGCGAACCTGAACCGGCAAGGGCATTTCGCCGATTTCATCCAGAAAGAGAGTGCCCCCATTGGCCCGTTCGAATCGACCTTCGTGCTTTTTGTCGGCCCCAGTAAAAGCCCCTCTCTCATGTCCAAAGAGCTCGCTTTCGACGAGGTTCTCAGGAATGGCGCCGCAGTTCAGTCGTACAAATGGCTTGTCGGCTCGCCTGGATAGTTCATGAATTGCTTTGGCGGCAAGTTCTTTCCCGGCTCCCGTGGGGCCGGAAATAAGAACGGTCGCTCTGGTTGGCGCTGCCCGATGGATTTGTTCAATGAGTGCTTGAAGGGGTTGCGAATTTCCAACCATACCATGGCGTTGTTCGATGCTACGAGTCATGGAGTCGACGCTGGCAATTTTGAGGGAGTTGCGGATGGTAAGAAGCACTCGCTCTATATCCACGGGTTTTTCCAAGAAGTCGATGGCTCCTCGCCGAGTCGCTTCCAGTGCGGAGTCAATCGAACCATGGGCACTTATCATCACGACTGCGGGGGAGCGGGGAAGTTCTCGTATTCGGGTTAGGACATCAAGGCCGGATAGATCAGGGAGCTTAAGGTCCAAGAGAACGACATCCGGGTTAAATGATGTCACTTTGTCGATGCCCTCTTGTCCCGTGAGGGCAGTGTCTACCTTGTAGCCTTCGATAGAGATCGCTCTGCCGAGAGTTGTGAGAATATTTTTCTCGTCGTCGACAATAAGAATGCGTTCCATCAAGGACTCCTTTGAGTATCGCTGAGTTTGTTTTGTAGGGCCGTCCGTAGTGCCCTTGTGGCACGACCGGCTATGGGTTTTCAAGCGTGGGGATTGCGCGGAGCATCTTTTCATCCCTACCTCCCCCGAAAGTTGATTCAAAGCACACGTTAAGGGGCCGGGGGAGGGGGATGAAAAGCCTAATTCTGAGCTCTTATAGATTGCCATTAGCTCGGTCTTGCTCAGTGCCTCAGGGGCAGTGGGTTTATTGGTTGGAGTCCGTTGTGGCGTCACCCGTCATGGATTCTTCACTCTCTTTGTTGTCGTTGCTCGCCTCTGAGTTCACCCCTTGTTCGGACTCTTTAACGCTGGAGTCAGAACTCTGGGTTGAAGCCGCGATGAGCTCGCTTGTGCCTTCGTCGCTGCTAGGGGTGTCGTCTCGCCATGCCACGAACTCGGCTTGTTGAGCAGGGGTCAACGTTGCAGAAAGCCGGTTTCGGTTGACGATTGCTTTCACAAAACGGGGGTTGTCTTCGAGAGCTTTGTGAAAAGCGGTCATCGCGCTGACGGGCTTGTTGATTCTCTCATAAGCCAAACCGAGACTATTGAACATGAACGCGGGAGCGTTTTCTTGGTCGGTGGCTTGCTCTAAGGCTTTAACCGCCACGTCGTTTTCCCCGATTTGAAGGGCCACGTAACCGAGGTTGTTGTTGGCGAACCGGTGATTGGGTTCTATTTTAATTGCTTTTTGAAAGGAGTCGACGGCTTCTTTCCACATTTTGTTGACGGAGTAAGCGCGGCCCAAAAGAAAGTGAGTGCGGAACTTTTCTGGTTCCAAATTTCCCAGTGTTTGCGCTTGCTCGAGGGCCAAATCAAAGTTCTTTTCTTTGATTTGGGCGCGAATGAGCGAAGCTTGAAACGAGGTATTGTCGGGGCTCAAACTTAACGACTCTTCTAGGCACTCGATTCCCCGTACGCGCTCACCTGTTTGAATGTACGAGAGCCCTAGGTTACCCCAGGCGGCGGAGTTGTCTGGCTTGGTGGTGACTGCTCCTCTGAAGGCCACGATGGCTTGCTCAAAGGAACCAGATTCCATGTGTCGTTTTCCTTCGCTGACCCAATCGGTTTCAGGAGAAGTTTCGGTTTCTTCGAGGTTCTCTCTTACTCGCAGTGGTTTGAGGTCGGCGCTCGAGGCCAGCGGTACCGGCTCTGCTATTGGGTTGTAGGTTATTTTGATCTGTCCAGTACCCTCACTGCGAAACTCTTGAGGTGGTTCAGTCTCGGCGACCTTTTGAATGCTAGCCATTTTTTGGTCGCGACTTTGTTGGTAGCTTGAAGTGTAATCGCTGCTTGAGGATTGGCAGGCGCCCAGTCCGCAGACAACGATGAAGGCCCCGGTGAAGGGTGAGAGAGGAGAGAAAATACGCATTGGTTTAGCTCCTAATGGCTTGGGTTAACAGTTGTTGCTTATTGGTATTTCACGATGCGTGCCAAAATGGAGAGGGACGCTAATTCAGGAGGTTAGGGTTTCGAAGGGGTGGATTGTGTCCTGAGGGACACGGCTTAGTTGCAAATGATGTGGATGCGGCGACACACAGGAACGGTTGTCGGGACCTTAGGAATTAGGACGAACTTTCTTATTGCCGTGGGGGTCGGCGGCAAGTCCATAGTGTAAAGGGTTGACGGCAACTCCGTCGATTTTGAGGGTGTAATGCAAATGGGGGCCGGTTACTCGCCCGGTTTGACCTACCTGTCCGATAACTTGGTACTGATCGACGTAGTCGCCTTGGGTAACCGCGAACTCCGATAGATGGCAGTAAAATGACTCGACGCCTAGACCGTGACTTATTTTGACATAGTTTCCATTGAATGGGTTTTGGGCCGCTTCGAGGACGATACCCGAGTGAGCGGTGAAGACTTGCTCTCCGATAGGGGCGCGTAAATCAATTCCATTATGAAAGTGATTTTGGCCTTTGGTGGGGTGTCGACGCATTCCAAAAGGGGATGTTATTCCTCTTTGGGTTGAAAGAGGCCAGTTGAGAGTCCGTAGGCGATTGAGCCCTACTATAACCGGCAGAGCCCTGGCGAGTTTTTCTTGGAGGGGGGATCCTAAGTAGGCAAAGTGTTCAGAAAAGAGCTCGGGCCCACGGGACCCAACTCGCCGGGCTTGAACTATGGCCGAGCGGGTAGCGGTAGGGCCCCATGCTAGTGCTGCGAGGCCAATGATGTCTTCTCGGTCGCTAGTAGCCGCATTGCTGGCTGCTGAAATGGCTCGAGCAAAGCCTAATATCGGTATAGGCACCGTGCGGTTCGGATTGCTTGGGCTGTAGTTAATGTAGCAATCTACCACGGTGCAAAACCCCAAAATGCCTAGAGTGGAAAGAAGCAGGTCGGGTGATACCCCTGTTTCAAGTGCGGCTTGCCTCACGGAACTTGGGAAGGAATTGTACGCCATTGAATCTTGGTTCCA
>CAXGXL010000477.1:0-3709 GCA_964013555.1 uncultured bacterium | reverse complement strand
AGGTAGCTCGCCAGTCAAAAGTTGGAAAAGCATAGCACCAAAAGCAAAAACATCTACTTTTTCATCAACGGCGTTTCCTTCAATGTACTCAGGAGCCATATAGGCAGGAGAGCCGAGTAGGGTGCCAGTTACAGTCATGGTTGAGTTATCGACCGTTCGTGCAATACCAAAATCGGTCAATTTCAGGCGCCCATCGGCCCCAATAAGAATATTCTCCGGTTTAAGGTCGCGATGAATAATGCCTTCTCTATGAGCGTGGCTAAGTGCGTCCGCAATCGGTCGGGCGATAATGAGGCCGACTTCCGGCTGAGTTAATGAACCGGCCCCAATGAGATCACTTAAGTTATATCCATCTACGAAGTCGGTGACGATATAATTAAACTCGGTTTCACTCCCCGAATAATCGTAAATTTCAATAATATTGGGGTGCCGAAGCTTCGCTACAGACATGGCCTCACGATGAAACCGTGTCCGCGCCGATTCTTCGGTCATCAAAAAATCGTGAAGTACCTTAATCGCCACCTCACGCTTAAGCTTCGAATCCACAGCACGGTAGACGACACTCATCCCACCTTTGCCGGTCTCCTCTAAGACTTCATAACGTCCCAGTAGGGTTCCTGCTTTAACGGACGCCATCAGTATCTCCCCAAATTTTAGGTGTTCGGCGGGATTCCTTCACACTACAAGCAAGTGTTAAAAGTTTTCGGGTGAGCCGTCAACGACGGTTACCGTTTTTGCCTACAAACATAACGCAGCGCAGCGCAAACCTAGAGTTATCGCAGAGCCGGGCTCCCATCTTTTTTCGAGGGCTCAAGTTCCAAAAAACCTCTCATTTCGGCTAGAGCCTCCTCAGGCTTCGGCTCCGAGGCAGGTAACTCCAGGATCATACTTAAAAAAACGGGTCATTTGTCCGGGATGCTTGACAGGCCTACCACTGAAGTGTACACCGGCGCCCACTCAAACGAGGTGGTGTTCTAGGCGCGTAGCTCAGTGGTAGAGCACTGCATTGACATTGCAGGTGTCGGCAGTTCGATCCTGCCCGTGCCTACCACCTCCGTTCTTTTCTTTACTCTTAGACGAACAGCAAAAAGCCAGCAATTCTCAGGGTCGGAAGTGGAGGGAATAGCTAGCCTATTTCTCCAGTGGATAAGATCTTGTTTCTGCGTTGGTTTTCTTAGAGTGAGTTAAGCTTGAAAAAGATGAGCAAAGTCTCTACAAAGCAACTTGACCAAGCGAATTTTTTCATGTTAAGTGCCGCCGCCTTGAGCCTCTTAGTTTACTAAGGGGTCAGGGAACTGTGCGGTTTAACTTGCAAACTTTAAAAAGGACGGGGTGACCTTGTTCCTTTATAGGAGATCACAATCAGCAGAGGGCCACAACTAAGGGGGAAAGGGTCAAAAGATGACCTCAGAATCAATGAGCGGATTCGCGCTCGCGAGGTTAGGGTTATTGATCACGAAGGTCGTCAGCTAGGCATTATGCCTCCAGAGTTGGCTCTTCAAAAAGCGCAGGATTTTAGCTTAGACCTGGTGGAAGTTTCACCAGATGCTAAACCGCCTGTCTGCAAGATAATGGATTACGGCAAGTTTAAGTACGCCCAGAAAAAGAAGAAAGCGGAGACCAAGAAAAATTCCTCAAGTGCTGGCTTAAAGGAAGTGAAGTTTCGACCAAAAATCGAAACTCATGACTATAACTTCAAAGTTGCACGGATCAAAAAGTTTCTTGAGGAAGGTCATAAAGCGAAAGTTACGATGATGTTTAGAGGGCGTGAGATTACTCGCCAAGATTTAGCTAGGGATATTATGAAGCGGATCGCCGACGATAGTAAGGAAGAAGGTACGGTAGAATCGTTTCCCAAGCTAGAAGGACGCAATATGACTATGGTCATCGCGCCCAACAAGCAGCAAAATTAAATTACAAGGGCAGCTACTTTGTATCCTGTATGTAAGGAGTTAGGCTAATGGCCGGAAAAAAATATAAATTGAAGACCAAGCGTTCTGCGAAGAAGCGATACATCGGTACGACTGCGTCCGGGAAGATCAAAGTAGGCCGCAAAGGCAAAGGGCATAACTTTTCCAATAAGAATCGTAAGCGAAAGCGTCAACTGCGCGGCACCATGCTATTGGGACCTGCGGACGAAAAGATGGCAAAAAGCTTATTGCCGTACGGCTAAATTGGTTAGGTGAGATTTTGAGGACTTGGTAAATTGTCCTCAGTGAAGTTTGAAGGAGTGAGCGATGCCACGCACTAAAGGTGGATACAAGACCCGCCAACGACGAAATAAAGTATTGAAACAGGCAAAGGGCTACTACGGAGCACGAAGCCGCCTATACAGGACAGCGCAAGAGTCCGTCGACAAGGCACTTTCATATGCTTTCAAGGGGCGGAAGATGAAAAAGCGAGATTTCCGCTCTTTGTGGATTTCTCGAATCAACGCCGCAACTCGGCCATTGGGTCTGAATTACAGCGGCTTTATTAATGGGCTGAATAAGGCAGGTGTAGAGCTGGACCGAAGGGTGTTGGCTGACCTAGCCATTCATGACCCTAATGCATTTGCTGCAGTCGCGTCCGTTGCCAAGGAAAGCCTCTAGTACTTTCATCTATTGGCGCTTCGGTGGCGCTGGCGAACTGGTTGAAATAAAGCCTCAATTCGATTTAGAACAGGTTGTAGGATGCAGCACACTGATCTGAAGCGCATAGAACTCGCCACCATCGAGCGAGTCAATAAAGCAACATCGGCGGATACCTTAGCTCAAATCAGGGCCGATGTATTGGGCAAAAAAGGCAGTCTAGGTCTCGCACTGAGGGGATTAGGCTCTCTGCCGGCCAATGAGCGCCCCAAAGCTGGTCAAGTTATTAACGAGGTTAAGGGCAAAGTCGAAAAAGCCCTTCAAGAAGCCACAGCGCGCCTTGATTCTAGCCGCAAGCAAGTGGCTCTAGAAAAAGGCAGGTGCGATGTCACACTTCCCGGCCGAAGACTTCCTACCGGAATGCCTCACCCCCTTAGATTGGTCGAGGAAGAGATCATCGGAGCTTTGAATACACTGGGATTCAATGTGGTTGAGGGCCGGCAGGTAGAGCATGATTGGTACAACTTCGAAGCGTTAAATATTCCCGAAAATCATCCGGCCCGTGACATGCAGGATACATTCTTTATCGGTCCTCAGGTCGTATTGCGAACTCACACATCGAATGTTCAAATTCGGACCATGCTCCACCAGGACCCACCGGTGCGAATCTTAGCTCCTGGAATGGTATTTCGAAACGACGACGTCGATGCAACGCACTCGCCGGTTTTTCATCAGCTCGAGGGCTTATGGATCGATCGAGAAGCGAATTTTGCTGACCTAAAAGGCGTTCTAAAAAAATTCGCAACCCATATGTTCGGCCCTGAAACCAAATTGAGACTGCGCCCGAGTTTCTTTCCTTTCACCGAACCTTCAGCAGAAGTAGACGTAACCTGTATTGTATGCGCAGGGAAAAATTCAGATTGCCGAATTTGCAAGGGTACAGGGTGGCTTGAGATTCTCGGTGCTGGTATGGTGGATCCCGCAGTATTGAAGGCAGTTGGTTATGACCCTGAGTCGGTTCAAGGCTTCGCCTTTGGGGTCGGGATCGAGCGCGTAGCAATGCTTAAGTGGGGAATCGATGATATCAGACTCTTTTACGAGAATGACCAGCGCTTCATTGGTCAGTTTTCCCCTAGTGG
>CAXGXL010000476.1:0-3718 GCA_964013555.1 uncultured bacterium | reverse complement strand
GGAGATTTGGTCGATAGTATCTGCACACCTTTTGCAATGGACCTACGGGAATGCGGTTACAGCGGGCGTGGAACTCAGCAACGAAATTGTCACCAAGGCGAATGGAGCGAATGGGGAGCGTGTCTGCCGCCTTCGTCATTCGCGTCGTGCTTGGAGATTTTAGAGTTTAACCCTGGGGTCGAAAATGGGATGTATTTGATCGAACCCGATGGAGCGATTCCGAAGGATGTTTTTTGCGATATGACCACTGACGGGGGCGGGTGGACACGAATTGCTGAATTGGACTTTGCCGAGGATCCTTGCCCTGGGCAGTGGGAAGCAGCGGATTCAGGTGCATGTGCCCGGTCAGGTGAAGAGCCCGTTTCCGCTTTTTTTGATGCGGGTGGGATTCGATGGAGGGAGGCACGGTTCAATTTTGGGGTAGGGGCCGCGCGCAGCAACGACGCTTTTGGTTGGCGTGATCGATCCGAGTGGACAATCGAGGAGTCGTACGTGGATGGTGTTTCCATTAGTACGGGAGAATCTGGTTCACGCAAGCACCTTTTTACCTACGCATTTGGCTCGCCAGGAGCGACTTCGGGAAGTGTGGTGTGTCCCGATAGAGGAGGAGCAGAACCTCAGGAATTTGTGTCTGGGTTTTATGCATGCGATGCGGCCGAAACCACCGAATCTCTCGGTCCACTTTTTGCTCGCGATTGGTTTTACGCCAAAGCATCAGGAAGGGGAGGCGTTCGTTCAGCCATTGAAGTTCGACTTATGGGAGATGAGCCAGCGGATAATGAGAATGCCCTCGTGTACTACCTATCGTTATTTGTTCGTTAGCTACAGGGGAGTAGGATTCAGTTTGTTGGGAATATTGTATGTTTTACCGAATACACAAGAAATCAAGCGCTAAGAGAGCGAGCTTAGTATTGATGGGAGCCCTTTGGTTTGGGGGAGCATGAGCCTTCGTGACTCAGTGGTTTGAGCTGGGGCGATTCGGTTCGGTGTTTTGAACGAACTTTCCTTCTTTTTCTTGAGTCGAAGAGCAATTTTTAGTTTTGTGCAGGCCTTTGTCTGTTAGGGCCGTTGCGGCACAAGGTATTCTTAGCTCCCCAATTTTGTGTCTTGGCTTTGTACTTTGTGACTGGGCTTTTTGTTCGTAGCAGATTTATTCTTGGACCTATTTTTTGCCGGAGAGGTGGCTGCGGATGGGGCTAATTTAGCCAGGCGACGAGTTTCACGGAGGACCTTCTTGACGTAGTGCCTTGTTTCTCCTGGTAGGTTTAATTTACCTCGCTTGGGAACTCTCCCCATCCCAGCGTTGTAGGCGGCAGCCACGCGGCGTTTGTCTCCTCGATAGCGTTTCCAAAGAAGACTCAAATAGCGGACTCCACCACGTATGTTATCTTTCGAATCAAAGGGATCGACTACTCCCATATCTCGTGCGGTAAAGGGCATCAATTGCATAATCCCGATTGCCCCGGCTGCACTTATTCTATGGGGTAATAGATTGCTTTCGGAGATGGCAACGGCTCGGGCAAAGGGCTCGGGAACTCCAAATTCGAGTGCTGCATCCTTAATGAGCTCTTCCGGTGGGGCGTGGTCATCCCCTAGGGGGTTTGAGGCAATGTGTTTGGCCCACAGGAGCAGAGCTTCTACTTTGGTTTCAAAAAAGAGTGGGGAAAGTAGATGCGGATAACCGTCCCCTACCAGTTTTACTGCACCGTTGACTGCGGCAATCATCAAAATAGAGGAGAGAATAGAGAGTAATAGAATGTCGCGTAGGATTTTCAGCACACTTGCTACATAAAGGAGAACGAAAGTCTCTACGAATTTTTGGCGAAAGAGCGACATGGCTTTGGCAGTGATGAAGTTGCCAGCCTCATTTTGGCGAGTTTTTTGATCTTGCGATCTTTTTGAAATAAACAATCTATTCTCGGGGCTATCCACTTGGATACGCAACTACTTACATAAGTGGATGCGCTATTACTTATGGGGTTTGGTGGGCTGAGTTTGTCGAATTGATGACGAATTTCAGAGGCTTGAAGAATTTGTGGGGCGCGGATGGCTTCTTGGCTTGGCGCGCGAACCGATTGGTTTTCTTCGTGTGTAAAAGCCCTGCATTTTGAGGGATCTTCGCCTTTTATCGAGTGTTTTTCGGCTAAAAGTCTCTATGTACCCAGAAGATATTGGTTTTTTATGGGGCTCAAAAATGGAGACAATGTATGACATTGGCCTACCTTATTACCTGAAATCGTTAAGGAATCGGGAATTATTGCTTGACTCTGAGTGCAAATTCTTATGTAGAGAAGGTGGGAAATAGTGGCACAAAGTGGATCTATTTGGATCAATTGTCTCCAAAATCTCAAAAACTGACCACAAGGAAAATTCAGGATGTTTCGCGGGCTCTACGACACCACCATTGATTCTAAAGGAAGGACGAGTATGCCCGCGCGTCTTAGAGAATCTCTGGCACTCGAGAATGGGCTTTCACAGACCGATGAGTTTGACCGTGAGGAGGCTTTGGTGGTCACCACGGGCATCGACAAATGCCTAGTCGCCTATCCTATGCCGGAATGGGCCGCTTTTGAGGCTAAATTAGCTTCCCTTTCTCAGTTCGATCCGGCAGTGGTCCAATTGAAACGGATCTACGTTGCCGGCGCCATTGAGTGCTCGCTTGATAAGCATGGGCGATTGATGATTCCGGCTATGTTGCGGGAGTACGCGGGTATCCAGCGTGATATCGTTTGGGCTGGAATGGTAAAAACCGTCGAAATATGGGCCAAAGAAATGTGGACCCTTCAGGCCGAGACGTCTCGAGCGGATAAAGAAGGAATTGCTCGGGCATTGACGGAGTTGGGCCTGTGATGGGCTTGGCTCAGGCAAGGTATAACATGGATTTTCATCATGAGTCGGTACTGCTCGATGAAGTGGTCGATGTTTTTGCCGCGCACAAACCTGCCCTTTTAGTGGATTGTACTTTGGGCGGCGCCGGGCATTCGCGAGCTCTCTTGGAAGCGATCGATGGATTGCACTTGATTGGGATTGATCGCGATCCAATGGCGATAAGGGTAGCGGCTGAGCGTTTGGGTCATTTTGGCAATCGAGTTCGTTTAGTTCAGGCTCCTTTTTCGGAAATTGGAGCGGTTCTGGAGAATTTGGGTGTAGCGCAGGTTGACGGACTCTTGGCTGACTTCGGGGTTTCTTCGCATCAAATTGATACTGCGGAGCGTGGATTTTCATTTCGGTTCGACGGCCCCTTAGATATGCGCATGAATCCCGAGGCTGGTTTGCCTGCATCTGAATTGTTCGAGTCTATTTCTTTCGACGAATTGGCTACGGCAATTAAAGAATACGGTGAGGAGCGGCATGCTAGGCGGGTTGCCCGCGCTATTTTAGAGGCGGATCCTCTTCCAAGGACTACTGGTGAGTTGGCTGAAATTGTTCGGCGTGTGGTTCGTTCTGCGAAGGATGGCCTGGATCCGGCTACGAGAACCTTTCAGGCGATCCGAGTGTTGGTCAATAGGGAGCTTCATGAGATAGAGGCTTGGCTTCGGCAGAGTCCCGCTTTGCTTAACGCGGGGGGAGTGGTTGCAGCGATTAGTTTTCACTCACTTGAAGATCGAGCGGTTAAGCATCGGTTTCGAGAAGCGACTCTGTCTTGCATATGTCCTCCGGAGATTCCGATTTGTAATTGCAACACCATTCCTACACTGGAGTTGGTCAACAAACGCCC
>CAXGXL010000475.1:0-3720 GCA_964013555.1 uncultured bacterium | reverse complement strand
TTAACTTCTCCAGAGCCCCCTTTTTACATAGCCACTGCCCCCCGCCACAAACGTCGAAAATCCGTCGCTTTAAACAAAATTGACAATAACTCGACAGACGAATCAACCAAAGCCCCCCCTCTAGGCGTGTCAACTTAGACACACCTAACCGCTTTTTTGTGTACTTCCCGACACAGGCAAAAAGCCGTAAGCTCTTATTATAAAAGGATTTTTTATTTGGCATAAAGTATGATTACTCCTTAAACAATGAATCACACCGAAAAACAAGCACGTCATGACGCCCGAGCCCAGGCTCAGTGCTCTTTGCTGATTGCCTTGACACTCCTAGGGCTTCTAACCAACTGCAAAGAATACCCCAAGGCCACTCACGAAGCCGTTGCCGCGCGTACAGACTCGCTTTTCCAAATCTCAGACCAACCACAACCTCGTCTTCAAAAGCTCCATACTCTTAAGAGCCATGGGCCTGTCCCAAAACTGACTCCAAGCGAACTTGCTAAGAAAACCCGAAAACTACTCGCAAGCGGGAAATATCAACTGGCCACTCAACACGCTCAACAACTCACCCATCTCAAAGCGCACCGTTTCGCAGGCCACTTTCTACTCGGAAGAATCGCCTCCCGACAAAGCAATTGGAAAGACGCCAAGAATCACTACGAAAGAAGCTTAAGGCACGCCCCGAACCACCTCTGGGCCAACAACAATCTCGGATACGTCGCCCTCCAAATGGGTCTATTCCCCATCGCCGCGCAAGCTCTGGAAAGAGCCACCCTTCACCCAAAAGCCAAAGGTTTCATGTTCAATAGTTTAGGCATTGCTTACTTGAACCTAAACAAAAAGGATGAGGCCTCCACGGCCTTTTCCGAGGCGATTCGACGAGAGCCCAATAATCTTGTAGCCGACCGCTATCTGAGTTCGTTGCGGCAAGAGCAAATAAGCAAAGAGCCCCTAGTTTCAAATCTGCAGCCAAAGAACACTCTTTTTTATCAACCACCTGGTCACTCGATTCAATTTTCCAATTCAACGAAACGAACTTCCAGAATCGAAAGAGGCGGTGGGGTTGTCCCTTGATTGTGGTTGGCTCCAACAACGAGTCCAGAGAAATTCTTTCTCAATTGCATTCGTTTTTGGAGAATCCCTTTAGGCTCGTGATATAGAAATTCTGAAATGAGGTTGAATCTAATTCTTGCGTTTGTCTTCTTGAGCTTACTTCCCGCTCAAGCACAGACAGCAAAAACGAATCCCCAAAGGCCATTAGCTCTTTTGGTTGAACGTACCATCAGCAAGCTACAAGAACACCTCCAAGATATTTCACTCAAAGGCGGTGTTCACATAGAGATGCAAACAGGACAAGGTCTTAGCCTGAGTGCCTCGAGAAAGTTCTTTTTTTCCGCAATTCTAAACAAAATGAAGAAAAGGCTCGCAGTCAGGATAACACCAAAAGGGAGCACTAAAATTAGGATCATGGTCTCACTCAATCAGCATCGAATTTGGGTAGTTGGCACCATTGAAAATGACACTCTAGTTGGCCCCTCACCATTTGTGATCTCCCATGTTCTTTCAGACGACTTAAGGATCGCATTTGGTGCGGAGCGTCCCTCGAATACATCGCTACAATGGCGAGTTCGGCCTTTAGGTGAGTTCGAGGGACAGGTTCTCGATATATGTGCAATAAAATGGAACCCACACTCTGCCTTCTTCGAACTTGCTTTACTTGATACCTCCGGCATTCAGGTATTTCATTATTACCCCGAAACCCAAACGCTAAAAAGATTCATGGGACAAGCCTTTCTAAAGAGTGCACGGCAATGGCCTAGGATTATAGCCGGCTGGATTGGACTAAGCGCATCGAACACACTCGCGGCCATGACCACCCGAGGCGATAATCTTTCCATGAATATTCAGGAATACCGTACATTCCCAGGAGCCCCGCAGAGAATTCCTATCCACAACTCTAGTAACGACTCAAGACAAGCACTCTGGGGAAAAGCTCGCTTGGGGAATCCTAATATAGAAGGCCCCATTCAGAATGCAGCCAAAAAGCAAGTGTCCCCAAAAGAAATGCCTCGGTATGTTCGCGATGTGCATCTCGCTAGCGCCAACAACACTTGGTATTGGGTAGACGCGAATGGCTACCTTCACAACCCAAGAAGTCAGAAAATCTCTACTCCCCTTCTTCCCACCCCCATAGGAGATCGCTTTCTCTTTGCCGACATCGATGGAGACGGTATTCAAGAATTTGTGCATACAAAAGCCTCCCTAGACCACCAAAGTGACGCATTAGTCATTCGAACCATTCCTACATTAGCTGGTCCTTCCCCGTCTCGATTTAGGACTGCCCTAGGCGGCGGCAGTATTATTGCTATGGATCGACTCCTGAATACACACCACGCAGGAGAAACTCTCGTGCTTGCGGAGCAAGCGGATGACCAAAATTTCCGCATCTGGCTAGTCGAGGTCGTCCAGTGAAAATACGATTCAACCTGAGTCTCTTTTGGCTGTGCCTTGGCGTAAGTGCCCTGTGCTCCTCGGCCCATGGAAGGCGACTCCCAGAGCCGGGAGGCCAAGCCACAATCTTTATTGCCCCCAACAAAGAGTCATCCTTCATTGAAGCGCATCTAAGCATTCCCCTCCTTGAAGCCAATAAGCCGTCCAAAACCACATCCCAAACTTCTTATTCCGCCTCATCCTGGAGGTCCTCTTTCATCGAGTCCATTGAGGAAAGCAACAAAAATCAAAGCTGGAGCATTACTCCTAAACTTGAACAAGCCGCTACAATAAGAATGTCAATCCACCAATGTTTTTCCCATACGACCTCAGGTAAGGCTCGTTGGCCAGCAAAAATACTTCATCTTCTTGATATCAAGAGCCAAATAAAGTTGACTACTGGCGGGGTAAAGATAACGTTCTCAAGTCCAGTTGGTCCCCTCCCTGAACTCTTAGCGGGTTGTGAAATCCGAGCCGGTAAAGAATCGCTTCAAGGGCCCTTCACCCTATCCGGGAAGCGAGTGCTTCGTTCAAATCGAAAATCGTTTGTAGCCGCTCCTTTGTTGGATACGGTAACGCTAACCTCATCCACCCAAGATGCCCATATAAATCAATCACGTTCGACAACGATATCTGGAAATATCCTAGTTGCCCCTATTCCGGACGTTTTGCTGCTTTTTCAATCCTCCAACGCCGTCCAACTCGATCCCATCAAACTGTCCCAACCTACGGGCACTACCGACTTCTACAAATACCTGAATATTCCTCTTCTATTGAGCATTAGCGAAGAAACTTATGGACGACGGGCGGAAACGATTCTTCCCCCCGGTATTGCTCCACCTCTTCCCCTGGCCAAACACCACCCCAGTATCAGCCCCCTGCTTAACCTCCCGCCCCTTAGAACAAATGCCCCAGTCTACACTCTTCAATCAGACCTCGGCCAGCCTCTACTGCAAAACACCGGAGACCGTCTCCGAGTCATTTTTCGAAACCACGGTATACGCCTGGCTCAAAGTGGAGCAAACCCTGGTGACCTTCAACTTGTTCAGTGGCATTCACCGACCTCAGATCCAGGATTGGCAATTCTTCATTTGGCCAATCTTTATAACCAGAAATTCGGTTACACCCCGAAGGAAATAACAAAAGAGCTTCAACGAAAATTGCTATCCTCCAATCTGGAGAAGCGACTAGAAGCCGCTCTTAAAGCACAGCGTGACTTGCTCAGCTCCAAAGTAA
>CAXGXL010000474.1:0-3720 GCA_964013555.1 uncultured bacterium | reverse complement strand
AGCACCGGGGCCCACACTGACTTGGTCCAACTTGATCTTACCCTGACCTCCCAGTGTCTTTAGACCGGTTTTCCAACCTGTTTCAAGATCTGCCTTTACAATGCCGCGAACCGGTAATCCTGCATATTTCGCTATCAACGAAGGCTTCGCTAAATCAAGCTTATCGATTTCGACGTCGAGCGCCATCCCCGTTTCTTGAGGTGTGGCCTCTAGCTCTACCTTGCCATTGCCTAGTTCGATTTCCGTCTCTAAAGCCGGACTGAAAGTCAGCAGTGACCACAACTGGACATGAGAACTAAGGGCGTCAATTCGGATGGGCGGCTCTTTTCCCAATTTCACATCGATCCCTTCCGCCTCAACGCCGTTAAGTCCAGAAAGGTCAAAGGACTCAAAACTCAAATTAACCTCCCCCTCAGTCTTTTTACGTATCTCATAGCCCAACCGTTGGCCCAAGACATCCGACGGAAATGTCAAATAGAGAGAAAAGAATATCGAGAAAATAGCAAAACCAATATAGCCAAGAATTTTCATCGTCCTACCTTAGCCTTTTACTTTGAACGTCGTCAGCCCAAGCTCTATATTGGCAACGTCCTTTTTATAAGGTCTCAATATCTTAAGTCGCCTCACAATCACCATCCCGTCAGCTTTTTCAAGTTCATCAAGAAATTTCTGCAGCCGATCAGCGCTAAGCCCAGTGGCTCTCAAATCCACACGCGATTCAACAATACCATCCGGTCCGGGTTCTCCCTCTTCTGGTCGCAATTGACCTATCTCCACTTGAACTTTTTTGGCAACATACTCAACCAAAGAAACCAAACGAATCTTAGAACGACGCAATTTATTCATCTGCCGCTCTTTTTGCTTCTGTCGAACCTTGTACTCTCCCTGTAAGGCAAGTAGTTGTTCTAATTGAGCGCTTTTGATTTTGATTCTATGGTTTGTTTTACTAATCGAGCTTGAAAGAACGCCCCCTACTAAGAGTAGAACCAAAAGCCCGCCTGCCAATGCGCCACCGAACACGAAAAACTGCTCACGTTGAGTCAGACGACCAAAGGAAAGCTGCACCGAATCAACCATTTCCTGAAACTTACTCATGACAGTCCTCTAATTCTTTACCATTGAAGATGGTGATGCCGTTGGTGCTTGAGCACCCGCATTCATTTTGGTCCCCGGGAGAATTCCTGCTGGACACTTCATTTTAATCAATAAATTAAACTCCACACGGCCCGAATTTCGCGCCTTTCGCTGTTTGGAGACTTCCACCTCTTCAACGCAAACATCGCGTTTAAGCGACTGGACTAGTTTTTCCGTAGCCTCAAAAGAAACAGCTTCCCCCTTGCCCGTGATCCGCTCGGGCTCGCCCATGCGCGAATCTACTCTAAAATCCAGTTCGTCGAACTTCACATCCAGTGAGTCGGAGATGAGCCCCGAAATGGCCTCATAACTCGTCGCTGCAGAATAGGTAGGAATAGTAAGACCTTCCCCGATCGCAGGCACCTGTCGCATGGTTGCTATCGCAGCGGTTGGATCACAAATCTCACGGCCTACAATCTTTTTGGTCGCCGTACAAAACCCTTGATTAATTCGATTCTCTTCCTCACCTAGCATCCAATAGCGCATAAAAGACGCCCCTAATGCCAAGAGAATAACCACAGAAAGCCCAAGAGCAATGTGGCGCAGGGTTCCTCGATACAACTGTAAATCACCTTGATAAGAATATTCTTTACGCCGAAAGTTCAGAGGAAAACTACTCCCCCTTCGAATCAACCCAAAGAGCATCCCCAATGCTGGTGCGTACTCGTCACTGATCTCAATGCTCTCCATCGAGAGCTCCTCGGAAGTCAACGCCAAATCGAGACTCTCAACAGGGATTCCAACCGAATCCTCCAAAAAAGAAACCATCCCCTCTAGTTGGGATGAGCCCCCCGTCAAATAGAGTTCCTCGGGATGAATATCGGCCGGCAGTGAACGCAGCGTCATAGCTAACGAAGTAACTAAAGGTCTTAGGCCTTTCGAAATCGCATTGGACATGCGCTGGGCATCAGCATCCATGGCCTGTCCAGGTAGAAAAACAACTCCTTGCTTTTCCTTGGTCGCCCGTGCGTCTTCTAAAGGTAAATCGAAACTTCTCGCAATTGCGTAATCAATTTGTTCCCCTCCGTTACGCAGTGTCCGAACAAACACCACCTGCCCTTCCTTAAGGACAACAAAGTGACTCTCGGTTGCCCCTACGGCAAGAACAGCAATGGATTTTTTCTCATTTCTCAATTCTGGATGAACCGTAAATAAAACCTCTCCCAACGAATTGCCCGGTCCACATAGAACTCGAACTCTAAGCCCCGCATTTTCACATTCCTCTAATCGTTGCTCGAGTAAATCTTTGGGAATGACACTTGCTACAACGCGAGTACTCTTACTTGATTTACCGGTAACATCCCACGCAATAGCAACATCTTCAATGCCGTAGGGAACCATTCCATCAAGCTCGAATTCGACGGCTGCATCCACCTTACGTAGATCCGAAAACGGAAAGTCCAGAACACGCGCACTCATGCGCTTGCTATCAATACCCACCGCGACCGAATCTGTTCGTTCAGGAAGAGAATCATGTACACGACATAAAAACTCGTCCCAGGTCTCTTCATCGGGCTCCCTATTCACAGTCTGGGCTGATGTTAGTTCTACCCTGCGAAGTGAAACGTTGGCCGAAATAATTCGTGCTCCACGCTCAGAAAAATCAATAGCTGCTAACCGTTGAGACATCTCAATTACTCAACTCTCATGTAATAAAATTTACCTTCACTGGCTTGGAAAACCCCCTTCAGGCGCCTTGAGGCATTTCCAACCCTTCCTTCTGCTTCAATCGTATACCAAGTCGTGCTCGACTTATCTGTAAAGACCTCATTAACTTTGCCTGAATCGACAAAAGGTTCAAGCGAGGATACAAGTGTCTTTAGGGTCCGGACTGTCAATAGATTCATTCCCATCATCGCCATTTGCTTCATCTCAACCAATTGCTCTAAGAAAACCGGAAACTGAGGTGAAGACCATAATTGCTCGGGAATCATCCCGTCGCGCAGTAAAGCCGGCAAACCCAAAAAAACAATGCGTTCCAAAGGAGCCGTAGACAACTCAATCTGCGTTCCCTGAGTATAAATACTCAGGTGTCCTTTCAAGAGATTGTACAATTCGTCGTCCATACCATGAACAAGTTGCAACTCTTGTAGCGAATCAAAAGGAGCGTTCTTCACTTTGTAACTGTCTTTAAGGTAAGTATAAAACCTATCTTCATCGGAGACTGAATTCGCCGCTTGATTGTCGTCAGGATCTATCCAATCAACGATGGCTCCAACAAACTCTTCGGGGCTCTCTGCATGGGTTCCATTTCGGTCATCTTCTTGAAAGTGTTTTTCAAGGCTAGGATCACTAAGCAACCCAATTAAAAAATGCGTGATATTCCTTGAACTGTTGTTGTATTTCTTTGCAAGAGTATTCAGGGAAATCTTGGAATGCTCGCTCACACTTGTGGCCATGCATTCCCCATCGAAAAAGTCCGCAGGACTCCCACTTGAATCACTTCCTAACTCGGAATCTGTTTGTTTGATGATTGCTGATAAGAGGCCACACTCAACAGGTATCATTTCGAGAATAGGAGCTACAGAGAGTCTTCCTCCCCCCTCGTCCCCCCCCATCAATTGACTGAGCATGGGGTTCTTTAGG